>VGFD01000868.1 GCA_016868975.1 Armatimonadota bacterium
TTCAGGTGACGAACTTGGGTTAGCCGCCGGCCAGAGCTTCGTCATCGGAGGCTTGATCGATGACCGCCTCGACGACTCGTTTTCAAAGATACCGGGACTCGCCTCGATCCCGCTGCTGGGCCAACTGTTCAAGAGCCGCGCCGAGAATAAGTCCAAGACAGAGATCGTGGTATTGGTATCACCCGAGGTCGTCGACCCCCTCAACCCGGGTGAAGCTCTTCCGGTCCCGGTGATGCCGCGCGAGTTCATGGGTCCGGTGATCGAGCCGAAGTCGATGCCAGCGGCCAAGCCTTCCAAAAAAGCTCCCGCCAAGAAGCCGGTGAGCAGCAACCGCCCGCCGGCGGCAGACGGCAATGCGGCGGCGACTCCGGCCGGAAACTGACAGCACCCAAACCAGCCGCCATCATGGAAGCCATCCGCACATCTCGAGAACAGGCTCTGACGGCCCTGCTGATTTGCCCAGGCCGGGAACTCGGCCAGCAGTTCCTGAAGGCTGTGCCCGATGCGCGGGTTTTCCAGGTCCTGTCGGAGATGAAGTCCTATCCGGCGGCGAATACTTTGGACATCCGCCTCCGGCAGTTGCGCCCGGATGTGGTCCTGATTGACGTGGCATCGGACCAGGCTCGGGCCGCAGAACTGGTTCAGTTCACGGCGAGGCAGAGCGGCGCAGCCCAGGTTGTCTGCCTCCACCATACCAACGACAGCGAAGCCGTGGTTCAATTCCTGCGGCACGGCGCAGCCGAGTTTCTCACTGCGCCGTTTGAGGCCGCCACGCAAAAGGACGCCGCGCGGCGCCTGCGGAGGCTGCGCCAGCCGGTCCAGGAGGAGTCCACCAACCTCAATGGGAACGTCATTGTGCTGTCGTCGGCCAAACCGGGGGCGGGCAGTTCGACGCTCGCCACCCACCTGGCACATGCCATCGCGCGCCTCACCTCGAACCGCGTGCTGCTCATCGATCTCGACCTGGAAGGGGGTACCGTCGGTTTCTATCTCAAGATCCAGGCGTCCTACTCAGCCATCGAGGCATTGGAGCAGGCCTCGCAACTCGACTCGGGCGTCTGGCAGGAGCTAATCTGCCAGTCCGGGACCGTGGACGTGCTGCCCTCTCCGGACCACCCGTTCAGCCAGGCGATTGACCCCGGACGGCTCCATGATCTGCTGGAGTTCGCGCGAAGCCGCTATGACTGGATCGTCGTTGACACCCCCAGCGTGTTTCACCGCGTCAGCCTGCTGACCATGTCGGAGTCGGACCAGGCGTTCCTGGTCTCAACTTCCGATCTGGCAAGCCTTCACCTTTCGCGCCGGGCAATCGGCCTTCTCACGCAATTGGGATTCGCCAAGGAACGCTACGAGGTGGTGGTAAACCGGCTCAGCCGCAGGGACGGAATTGGCAGCGCCGACCTTGAAAAGATCTTCAACGCACCGGTACACGCCACGCTGCCCAACGACTATTTTTCTCTTCACCGGGTCATGTCCCTTGGCCAGGCGCTGAGCCCGGACTGCGATCTCGGAAAGGCGGTCACGGCGCTGGCGGCACGCGTCTGCAAGGTGCCGCAACCGGACAAGAAACTGACCCTGAGCGGCGTGCGCGCCGCCCTGCCGCAGACATAGGAATAATACGTGCTGAAGACCAATCCCTTACTTCCTACCTTTGAAAAGACATCCACGCAGACCCAGCAGTTGAGCTGGGAGCAGCGCCTGGTGAAGAACGCCGACAAGTCCAAAGGCAGCTTGAAGCCGGAATACCAGGAGCTCAAGTTCACCTTGCACCGGAAGCTCCTCGACAAGATCAACCTCGAGGCCCTGGCCACAATCGACAACCAGCGGGTGCGAGGAGAGGTCCGCAACGCGCTTATGCAGTTG
>VGFD01000869.1 GCA_016868975.1 Armatimonadota bacterium
GTCCGACGGCCCGGGGATGAGGCAGTCGCCCAGTGCCTTGGCCAGCGTGGTTTTTCCGGAGCCGGGATAATCCTCGAGCAATACGTGGCCGTCCGCGAGCAGCGCGATCATGATCATGTCGATCACCGCGTCGCGCCCCTTGATAAACCAGCGCAGCCGGGCCTGCATGCGGGCGGCCACGTCGCGCGCAATATTCAGGGCGTTGGGGCCGGCGATCAAATTCATGGTCTCGGCCAGGATTGGATTCGTCTCGTTCATCATTTCACGCTCATCCAGGAAATTGGATTCAGCCAGCCCAGCACGCGCCGCTTCAGAGGAACGCGCGCCTGCATGGATCGGGTGGCGTCCTCGGCCACAAAGAGGACGTCCTCGCGGCCACGGGCATCGCCTTTTCCGCTCAGCGCCTGCCGCTGGTGCAGCCACGTGAGCATCAACAATTCGGGGCACAGGTCCTTGTTTTGTTCCGCGAAGTCTTCCCGGGTCTGTCCGAAGCGCCGCACGCGCCCGCAGTCGGCGAGCCGATCCAGCGTGGCCCGATAGGCGAGGCGGGGCGCGGTGCCGGTGTCGCTCCAGGCGGGCGCCAGGCGCCGCCATCCCTTCACTGCATAGCAGGCGGCCAGCAGCACGAGCAGCAGCCAGGGGATCATGCGCGCCACCGCGGCCAGCCCCTGGCGCAATTGTTGTTGGAGGTCCTTTGCGGGCTCCTTTTTCGTGTCGTCCGCCTTGCCGGACTGCTTGCGCGCCATATCGCCCAGCATTTGCTGCAAGCCCTGATCCGGCGGCTCGTCCGGGGGCACGGTGGAGCGCTTCGGGGAGATGTCCAGCGGCATCCAGTCGGCGCCTTCCAGCTTGATCTCGGGCCAGGTGTGCGAGTCGCTTCCGCGGATGAGCAGCGACGATCCCCGCCCGCGATTTTGCGCGGGCACCGCGTAGCCGGCCCCGAGGCGCGCGGGCACGCCGACCGCGCGGTACAAAAAGCATGCGGCGTGCGCGAAGTGGACGCAGTAGCCGGTGACGTCCCCGAAGAGGAAGTCGCCCACCGGGTCCGGCCCGTCGGCGTGCGCTGACTCGCGGCTGTAGACGCCATTTTCCTCCAGCCACATCTTGATGACCGCGGCGCGCAGCAGCGGGTCGTTGCGGCGCTCGACCGGCAATTGCTGGAGGATTTTCGCGGCGAGCTGCTTGTAGCGCGGATCGTTGGGAATTTCCAGGTAATGCCGCCGCTGCTCCGGAGTCCACGCGGCATCCCCGGCCGCCAGCCCCAGCATGGAGCGGAGCGTGCGCGTGTTCACGCGCGACACGACCGCGTACGCCCGGTCAAACCGCTTTTGATCCGGATTGGGCCGCGGCACCAACATCTGGGGCGCGATCAATCCAAAGGGACGCGTGTGCTCGGTCATCAAGGCGACGTCGGTGTCGAGGATGCGGGTCCCCAGCGGCTGCGGGCCGAGGCGCAGCGCGCGCGGCGCGTCGGGGAAGGTGTCGCTGGCCTCGCGATCGTCCTCGCTGCTGTCGCGTACCACCCGAAGGCCGTTGTAATACGAGAAAATCGTCTGGCGGAAATAATACATCGCGTCCGGCGGCTCGTAGTCGTCGTGGAACAACACCACCGCCACCGGGGGATTTCCCGACGAAGATGACTGGTTCGCGAAGCTCGGCTGGTCCTGGTTTCCGGAGCCGTCCTTGGACGCCTTTCCTCCCCGTTCCGGAGACAGCGAGGGCTTCGGCGAAGGCGATGCGCCGGAGCCGCTGGGCGGCTGCAGCACGTCTTTCACCGCGGCGCTCGGAAAAATCAGGAAAATCGCGGCCACCAGAATGGTGAGGAGCATGACGTCGAGCGGATTCTTGCGCTCGGAGCG
>VGFD01000870.1 GCA_016868975.1 Armatimonadota bacterium
CACCGAATTGTCGCTACGTCGTTCATCACGGACGGCGCCCTGATTTCCCAGACCGTGATGAACGCGCTGGCCAAAGAAGAGGGCAAGAAGTACGGCGTCGACTACGCCATCCTGGGCTACAAAGCCGGCGGCCAGATCGCGCTGAAGAAGGTCTGCGACAGCATTCCCGCGTCATTTCCCAGCGACGTCAACGGACGTCCCCTTGCAGAGCTTCCCATCCTGAGAAACTTCCGCAAGGGCCGCGACGCCGCCATGGCGTTCACCGCGTCCGACACGCGCATGTTCGACTATTATGCGATCGTGGCGGCCACCCAGTACGGCGTGCCGGTGACCGGCGTATCGACCGCCGTGATGGTGCCGGAGTTGTATCCCTACGTGAACTCCGGACAGATCCTGGGCATTCTGGCCGGCCTCAAGGGCTCGGCTGAGTACGAGCAGATGACGAACATGCCGGGGGAAGCCACCCGCGCCATGGACGCGCAGTCGGTGGCACACCTGGTGATGGTCACCCTGATCATCCTGTCAAACATCGTGTACTTCAGCCAGAGGCCGCGCCGCCGATGACGCTCACCACCTGGCCGGGGCGGGGACGCCCGCGCGTCACCGTGGCGCTCGTCGCGTACGCCGCGGCGCTCGCGGTGCTGGGGGGAATGTTCATCGCGGGCGCGCGCTCGGCCACCGCGCCGTTCGCATCGCTGGCGGTGCTGGTCGGCGTGATCCTCTCATTGAGCCGCTGGTTCTTTCCCACCGAGTATCGCCTGGGCGCCGACGGCATCGAAGTGCGCTTCCTGGGAAGCCGCCGGCACGCGCCCTGGAGCCGCTTCCGCTCGTGGCGGCGGGAGCGCGGCGGATTCTTCCTGTCGCCTTACTCCGACGTGGCCCGCTTCGACCGTTTAAGAGGACTTTTCATCATCGTGGATAACTCCACGGTCGCCGAAAACGCGCGTGACGGCGCGGCTGATGCGCAATTAACCGCTGTGTTGGAGGAAAGAATCGGTGCTCCCCGGCCTGCCCATTGAGCTCACCACGCCGACCGCCTCCGACGAGAGCGACGAAGCATTCCTCGAGCGCATCGCGGACGCCATCGTGCGGCGCCGCATGAGCGCGCCGGCCATCCTGCTGCTGGAGTCCGTCAAGCCGCTGAATTTTGTCGGCAACCAGCTCATGGTTTTCATGGACCCCATCATCAAATTATTCGCTGATATTCCGGACTACGCGAGGCTCACGCGGATGCTCGAGAACCGTGACACCATCGAGCGTCTGCTGCAAGCCATTGAAAGGCGCGACGACAACGCATGAATGGTAACAAGCTCCCCATCGACAAGAACAAGATCACCAGCATCCTGGCCACCGACTGCGGCAGCACCACGACCAAGGCCATCCTCATCGAGAAGCGCGGCGAGGAGTTTCGCCTCATCGTCCGCGGCGAGGCGCCCACCACGGTGGAGGCGCCGGTCGAGGACGTCACCGCCGGCGTGCTCAACGCCATTTCCGAGGTGCAAGAGCTGGTCGGCCGCAAGATCATTGACAACGACCGGATCTCAAAGCCACGCCGGAGGGGATCAGATCCCGATGGAGGCGACGAGGGCGTCGATCTGTACCTGTCCACGTCATCGGCGGGCGGCGGCTTGCAGATGATGGTGGGCGGCGTGGTCAAGCAGATGACCGCGGAGTCCGCCGAGCGGGCAGCCCTGGGCGGCGGCGCCATCGTGATGGACGTACTGGCGATTAACGACGGGCGCCAGAACCACCAGCGCATCGAGCGCATCCGCAAGCTGCGTCCGGACATGGTGCTCCTTTCCGGGGGCACTGACGGCGGCGCGCTCAACCACCCGGTGCAGCTCGCCGAAGTGGTTAC
>VGFD01000871.1 GCA_016868975.1 Armatimonadota bacterium
CATCGTTCCCCTGATGGGCTTCGCGGCTTCCCCCGTCACCGCCCCCATCGGCCTGGTGCTTGGCGCTTACGCGGGCGCCGTCACCGACCACAACACCGAGATTGAAGGCACTTTGAAGCAGACCGCGCAGGGCGTGATCTTCGAGCCGACCGACGCCAATCGCTTTGGCATCGTGAACGTTCAGCAGCACGCCAATACGCCCGTGGCAGAGAGCAACGAGGCATGGTACCTGAACTGACAATCCACCCGGGTCTATGAGCGGGGACGCTTGCTCAAAGACCCCCTACCCCAAAGGGGAGTCGCCTTTGGCGCCCCCTGGACCCAAAAAAAGAGCAGATCCCGACAGCCCCTGAGCCGCAACTCGGGGGCTGCGCATTTCCGTCAGCGAGGAGTGAGCACCGCCTGCACAGTGACGGTGTGGTCCTAGATTCGCACGCCGATGAACGGCACGTACATCTCCTCCGGATCGGTGCCCCCGTGGCAACCGATCGACTCGATCTCCTCGGTCGAATAGCGGTACGAGATTTTCCAGTCGTCGGCCACCGATACGACGAGGTCACCCACCCGGTGCGGCAGTTCGGGATGCGGCTCCCCGATTCCGAACCAGTTCGCGGAAATCACCTCTTCGTAAGGTGTCGCGCGCAGCACCTCGGGAAAGCGCTCGTTGATCATCCCAAGGACCTCCTCGCGACGGCCCTCCTTGCTCAGCACGTAAGGCAGGCGAGAGTCCCCGCTGGGCGGCCGCTGCAACAGGTTGAGAAGATCCGGGACGTTGTTGAAGGCCATGCGGCGCGCGGGCGGCGTGTGCACGTGCCCGTGGTCGGCAGTGATGAACAGCGCCACGTCCCCACCGCGGAAGCGCTCCAGGACGTGGGTGCGGATGGCGTAATCGAGCCCCATGATCTCCGCCATGACTTCCTCGGAATTGGGGCCGTTGTGGTGCGAGACCGTGTCGATGGGATCCCAGTAGAAATAGATGAACGACCCAGACCCGTCGCGCTGCTCCAGCATGCGCCGCAGCACCGCGAACGCGTCATGCGTGCCGGCGTGGCCCACCACCTCCGCGCCGCGATAGAACATCTTCGAGAGCGCCGAGTGGGCGTACTGCGAGCGAATGACGACGCGCGAAGTCACGCCCAGATCGAGCAGCGCCTGAAAAATCGTGGCGTGATCAAAAAACGCCTGCGGATTCAGCTTCTTGCGGGGAAACGGGGCGAGGCGCGCGACCGGGCTGAAACGAATCATGTTGGCGATCTCGTTGACCTCGCGCAGGAACAGCTTGTAGCCGATCAGCCCGTGCTCTTGCGGGGTCAGCCCGGTGGCCAGGGTGGCCAGCGCGGTGGTGGTGGTGGAGGGCAGCACCGAGGTAAGCCGCCCGTACAATCCCTCGCGCATGAGCCGCCCGAGCTCGAGCCGCGGCTGGCTGCGCACGGCCCGCTCCAACAGCGAATATCCCAGCCCGTCGACCAGCATGAACACGACGGTCTTTACGCCGTCCAGGAAGCCAGGCGGGAGCAGGTCCGCGTCGAGTGGCGGATGCCCCTCCAGTCTTCCCCCGAAAAATTCCAGGATGCTGGCGGGGATGCTGGAAATGCCGCGCCCGCGATAACACGGGAGAACGGCACGGGGAAAAGGCGGGGTTGCGGCGGCAACCGGCAGCGTCGAAGCGTCCACGGGTCGGCAGATTCACGGCCCCGGGAACGAAATCCTGGGCAGCTTATTCCACGTAGATCATCTTGACCGTCATGCCGCCGTCCACCACCAGATTTGTCCCCGTGATGAACCCGGAGCGCGAGCCGTCCGCCAGAAACAGGCACGCCTCGGCGATGTCCTCGGGGCGGCCCACGCGGCCGGCCGG
>VGFD01000872.1 GCA_016868975.1 Armatimonadota bacterium
TCGCCGGGGAGAAGAAGGACCCGATGTCGGCCCTGAACGCCGGCTATTACGTCACCACCGTGCTCAGCATCGCCAGCCTGGCCCTGGTCACGATGATGATGATGGGGGCCAACTGGTTCCCGTTCTTCATCTGCGGGCTCATCGGCATCGGCACCGGCTTGGCCTTCGTGTTTATCACCCAGTACTACACGGCGGGGGCCTGGAGGCCCGTCCAAGAAATCGCACAGGCTTCCAAGACCGGGCCAGCCACCAACATCATCATCGGTACGGCGGTCGGGTTCGAGACCACCGCCGTCACCGCCATTACCATCTCCATCGCGCTGGTGGGCGCCTACGTGGTCGGCGGCACCGTGCCCCTGCCCAACGCCGCAATCTTCGGCACCGCCGTGGCCACCATGGGGATGCTGATGTCGGCAGCTTACATCCTGGCCATGGACACCTTCGGTCCCATCACCGACAACGCCGGAGGCATTACCGAGATGGCTGGGGCGCCCGAGAGCGCGCGTCACATCACCGACTCGCTGGACGCGGTGGGCAACACGACCAAGGCGCTGACCAAGGGCTACGCGGTTGGGTCGGCGGGGCTGGCGGCGTTCCTGCTGTTCATGGCGTACCTGGACGAAGTGGCCAAGTCCACCCCAGGCGGTGTCTTTGAGACCATTAACCTGGCGAAAGTGGAGGTCTTTGTTGGCGCGCTGCTGGGCGCGATGCTGGTCTTCTTGTTCAGCGCCCTGGCCATTCGCGCGGTAGCCAAGACTGCGAGCGCGGTCATTGAAGAGGTCAGGCGACAGTTCCGGGAGCGGCCGGAGCTTATGCAAGGTAACGTGAGGCCGGATTATGCCCGTTGTGTGGACATCACGGCTCGCGCCGGATTGCGAGAAATGGTGCTGCCCGGGGTGGTGGCGGTGGCGGTGCCCATCATCGTGGGGGTGGTGCTGAAAGAGGAGGCGGCTGGCGCGTTCCTGATGACCGGGACCATCAGCGGCATCTTGCTGGCGACGGTGCTGAACAACTCCGGCGGCGCTTGGGACAACGCGAAGAAGTTCATTGAGTCCGGCGGCATGAAGGACGCCCGGGGCGAGGTGATCAAGAAGGGGTCTCCGGAACACGCTGCGGGCGTGGTTGGCGATACTATTGGGGATCCGTTCAAGGACACGGCGGGGCCGTCGCTGCACGTGCTGGTCAAGCTGCTCAGCACGATCACGCTGGTGCTGGCGCCGATCTTTATCTGAGGTTGCCAGGGTCGGCGGCTCGCGTGTGAAGCAAGGCTGGGTTAGCGCCATTGTAGGGGCGGGTTTCAATCCCGCCCCTACCGGTTATGGGTCTCTTGGGGGGCGTTGGAGACGGCAAATGTAGGCGTCTCCGAGATACACGCCGTTGACGGTACTCCTTGGGAATTATTTGGCCCTGCCCCAATGCCGGTTCGAAAAGCTTTCCTCAGCAGCCTCACAGTGGGGTCGTTTGAGCTCACAACAGCGATGTCTGATAGCCCCAACTCATTGAGCGACTGGGCGCCTTCCAGGTGCTCTCGAATTTCAAGGTATCTCTGGTCCCGTCCGAATGAGCCAGAATGCGTCTGTTGCTGAGGAACCAGCCCCGTCGAGGTGGCGTAGAAGACGCTGCCCGGCTTCAATCTGATCGGTTAGCAGTGTCGCCGTAGCCATTGCATGACTCCATGGTCCGGGTCTGTGAGCGCTGCAAACATATGTTTTGCTGTTCTACTTCGGAACGTGCCGGGAATTGGCTACCGCACCGCCAGGGCTTCGTCCTTCAGGTCGGTGACGAACATGTGGCCGGGGACGTGGGTGATCATGAACGGGACGCCGGACTCCAGCGCAACGACCTGGGGGGTGATGC
>VGFD01000873.1 GCA_016868975.1 Armatimonadota bacterium
CCCATCTTCTCGCCGATGGCGTACTCCGCTTTGTCGGTCTGCACGGCGACGGCGATGCGGCCCGAAGAGGGACCCACGCCTCGGAACAGCGTCGTTTCCTCGGCAAAGGCCGGCGCGGCCAGTACAAGGCAGAGGCACAGGATCAGCGTACGCATGACAGGTCCTCCCGTGGTTCTGATCCAGGGGGACCCCTGCCCCCCCCTTCCGGGGTGTCCCTGTTCGTCGCGGTCGGTCGGCGGGCCTTCCGTTGACGGGTCACCCCAGCCGAGCGATCAGCACCGCCATCGAGCGGGGTTCCAGGCGGTAGCGGTCGGCCGTGACGCGTGGTGCCTCTTCCCACGGCACCACGTCCTCCGGCGAGTCCCGGCCGGTGTCTATCCAGCGCTGCCAGTCGTGGGCCGGCAGGTCGAACTCCAGGGGTTCCCACCAGGCGTTGATCATCCAGTGGAAGGCGAGGCGATCCGCGGTGTCCTCGAGGGTGACCGCCAGCGTGTGGGAGATATCCCGCCAGTCTGGCGCGTGCAGGGCGATGCCGTGCCACGACAGCGGCGCTTCGACCAGAAACTGGCTGAGGCTCAGCCGCCTTTGCTCTGGACCCAGGTCGCGGCGGACCCGGCGGCGGGCCACCAGGGAGACGAAGCGGTGGATATCCGCGTGCCGCTCCAGGAGGCCCCAGTCCAGCCAGTTGCTGGCGTCGTCGTGGCAATAATTGTTGTTGTTCCCGTTCTGGGTGTGCCGCATCTCGTCGCCCATCAGCAGCATGGGGACGCCCAGCGAGAGCAGCGTTACGGTCAGAAAATTTTTAATCTGCCGATTGCGCAGCGCGTCGATGGAGGAATCGGTGGTCGGCCCTTCCACTCCGCAATTCCAGCTGCAGTTGTCGTTGGCGCCGTCGCGGTTGCTTTCTCCGTTGGCCTCGTTGTGTTTTTCATTGTACGACACGAGATCGTTGAGCGTGAAGCCGTCGTGGCAGGTCACGAAATTGACGCTCTGCTCCGGCTCGCGCTCCTCGTGGGCGTAAATGTCCGGGCTGCCGGTGATGCGGTCGGCCATGCGTCCAACGCAGCCGTCGTTGCCGCGCAAAAAGCTCCGAACGTCGTCGCGGAAGCGCCCGTTCCACTCCTTCCAGGCGTCGCCCACGAAACTGCCCACCTGGTAGAGGCCGGCCGCGTCCCAGGCCTCGGCGATCAATTTCGTGCCGGACAGCACCGGGTCCGACTCAATATCCCACAGCACCGGCGGATTCGGCATCGGCACGCCCTGCTCGTCGCGCGAGAGAATCGACGCAAGGTCGAAGCGGAAGCCGTCGACGTGCATTTCCTGGACCCACCAGCGAAGGCTATCGACAATGAGCCGCCGCACCACCGGGTGGTTCCCGTTCAAGGAATTTCCGCAGCCGGAATAGTCCGCGTAGCGCCCGCCGTCCATGATGTAATAGGTGGCGTTGTCGATGCCTCGAAAACAGAAGGTAGGGCCGTCGTGCCCGCCTTCCGAGGTGTGGTTGAAGACCACGTCGAGGATGACTTCGATGCCCGCTCGGTGCAGCGCCTTCACCATGTCGCGGAACTCGTGGGTGGGCCCGTGGGCGTCCTGTCGGCTGCTGTACGCGCGGTGCGGCGCGAAGAACGAAACCGGCTGGTATCCCCAGTAATTGACCAGGCCCGGCGGACAGTCCTGGGCGTCAAACTGAAATACCGGAAGCAGCTCCACCGCGGTAATCCCAAGCGTCTTCAAGTAGGGGATTTTTTCGATGAGGCCGGCGTAGGTTCCACGCCGGCTGTCGGCCACGCCGGAACTGGGATGGCGGGTGAACCCGCGCACGTGCATCTCGTAAATGATCGTGGGGCTGGAGGGA
>VGFD01000874.1 GCA_016868975.1 Armatimonadota bacterium
CCGTGTACCTGCAGGCCGCTAACGTTCCGCGGACAGGAAAATCTCTCCAGCGCGTTCTCGCAGGCCAAACCGAAACTCGGCCATCACGTCACGACCAATCACTGCCCGGTCCAGTGGCTGCGTTGAAAACAACACCGGCATATCGAGCTCGAGGCCGCATATCGCCAGGCCCACTCGATGCTCGTAGACGACGACGCTGTAGGCCAGAAAGCCGCTCACCCTTCGTGGCCGACCCTCATACAGATCAAGGCCCACCGCCCGAAGGTGTTGTCCATCGAGAAGTGTTCGCTCCGCGCCGGTATCAAGCAGACACAGAAAGTCATGACGATTCTCGTTCATGACGAGCCCAACGTCGACGAATGGCCCGAAACGACCGTAGTCATCATACCGGTACGGCAGCTGCCAGCGAAAATCCAGGCTTGGCAAATTACAACCCCATCCAGAAGTCGGGCACGTCCTCGCGGTCAGGGATGCGCTCAACAAACGGAACGCGCACCCCTTTTTCGCGGGCTTGTTCAATCACAGCTTTCAGGTCCGCGCCATGCGCGATGAGGGCCTCCCCTTCAATGACGAGATACTGTCCTCGAAGGTGGGCCAGCTCTGCGCGATGCTGGGTAAGCCAGGCGATCTCCCGGTCTCGGGAGGAGCCCCGAGCGGTCGTGCGTTTCACGTTCCGGGGCTCCCGAGTCGAGGCGGGGTGCGCCCCCAACAAGTTGGAGACCGCGCGTCGTACGAGGGCCCCGACGGTCGTTTCGTCCCGGGCCGCCGCTTTCTCCAGGGCTTCCTTCTGTGACTCGGTGACGCGAACCGAGAGATGTTGATGTCTCATGGTTGGATTGTAACACGATGGAATACGCCGGGCAACGCCCCCAGGCCCGCCCCTCGTTACCGCCCGGTCGACTCCGCCGTGGCGCGGACGCGGGCGCGCCAGTAGTCGAGGATTTCCTTGAGGGTCTGCTCCAGCGGAATCTCCGGCTTCCAGCCGGTGGCCTCGCGGAACTTCGTGCAGTCGCCGATGGCGACCGGCGCTTCGTGGTCGCGCAGGCGCTTGGGGTCGGACACGACTTCCACCTTCACGGTGCTCAGGGAGAGGAGGATGTCCAGCAGGTCGCCGATCTTGCGTCCCTGCTCCGAACAGATGTTGTACGCCTCGCCGGGGACGCACTTCTCCAGCGCCAGCAGGTACGCGCGCACAATGTCGCGCGCGTCGCTGTAGTCGCGCACCGTCTCCAGGTTGCCCACGCGGACCTGGGGCGGCTTGAGGCCGGCTTCGACCTGGGCGATCTGCTCGGCGAAGCTCGACTCCACGAAGACGTTCTCACGGCCCGGACAGGTGTGGTGGAAGGCGCGCGTGCGCACGATGTGCAGGTTGTAGGACTCGGCATACTGGGAGCCGGTCATGTCCTGGGTCACCTTGCTCACCGCGTAGGGACTCAGCGGGCGCGTGTCGTTGCTTTCCTTGATGGGGATCTCGTGCGCGTACTGGAGACCGTATTCCTCGCTGGAGCCCGGCACGTGCACCCGCGCGGCGGGATGGATTTCCCGAATCGCCTCCAGCACGTTGACCAGCCCGACCACGTTGGTGTGAAGCGTGTCGGCCGGCGCGTGCCGCGAGGTGACCACGTTGCTCTGCGCCGCCAGGTGGAATACGCGATCTGGTCGCGCATCGGTGACGATGCGCCGCACGCTGCTCGCGTCCCGCACGTCGCACTCTTGGAGGCGGATCTTATTGCGCAGCGCGTCGACGTTTTCCATGCGGCTGCGCCAGCGGTAGGTCCCAAAGATGTCCGCGTCCGGCGTCTGCTTCAAAATCTCGCGGGCCAGCACGCTGCCCACCATTCCAGTAATTCCG
>VGFD01000875.1 GCA_016868975.1 Armatimonadota bacterium
GAGCTCAACCGAGATGCGCATTCCACGGATGATCGGCTTTCCTCCGAAGATGTTCGGGTCGAAGGTGATTCTCTTCAACAAGATGCGCTCTGCACGCTCCATGGGCCAGTCTCCTCTTGCCGCCCTGGCGGGTGTCTGGTGTTAGACTTCGAACCAATCGCGCAAGAGGCCTTTACGGAAGTATAGTGCCCGACTCAATCTCGTCGCGCGGCATGAGGAAGCCGGAGCGCGGCGTGGTCTGCACGCTCACTTCCGCGGCGGCTCGAACGAGCGCCTCCTTCCCCCCGCCGGCCTGATGGAAGACGGTGGCGTGCGTCCACACGCCGAGCCAGTTTACCGCTTCGGCATCATTGCCCGCACGCGATCGAGCAGGCGGCCGCTCAGCCGCGCCCGGCCGCGGGCGATGCCGCGGCGGGCGGGGGCCAGCAGCGCGTCCGGAAGATCCCACTCCTGCTGGAGGCGGCGGTAGAACGCGTCCAGCTCGTCGAGCTCGAGCGCCTTGCGGCGGCTCATGTTGCCTTCGTGCACGCGGTACTCGCACAGCACCCGCTCGACGCCGACGATCTTGAAGCGGCGCGCCACGCGCAGCCACAGCTCGTAGTCCGGCGTCGCCTCCACCTCTTCGGGGAAGCCGCCGGCCGCGCGCAGGGCGTCCACCCGGGCCAGCACCGTCGACAGCGGAATGACGTTGCCGCGCAGCAGCCGCGCGAGATCCACGAGGGGAGGCACGCGCCCAGGCCACACGCCGGTCCGGGCGCCAAAGCGGCGCATCTGCCCGAAGACCATCCCCGCGTCGCCGAGCGCGTTGAGCTGGGTTTCCAGGGTGTCGGGCACCCAGCGGTCGTCGTCGTCCAGGAACGCCACCAGCGGCGTCCGCACCTCGGGCAGCGCGCTGTTGCGCACCTTGCCGTGCATGGCGCAGCGCGCCAGCCGCAGCAGCCGAAAGCGGGGATCGGCGAGGCCCTCGACCAGCGCGTGGGTGCCGTCGCTGGAGCCGTCGTCGGCCACCAGGCAGGCGAAGTCGGCGTGCGTCTGGGCCTGCACCGAAGCCAGGGTCTCGGCCAGCAGCGGCGCCCGGTTCCAGGTGGGGATAATCACCGTGACGGTCACCGCTGCACCCGCAACGAGCGCACGCCGTAGTAGCGCGCCAGACCAACGTTGCGCCAGTGCGCGGGGTCGGACGGCAGCTCCGAGGTGACCAGCGGCCAGCCGCGCACCGGAAAGGGCGGGAGCACGACGTCCGCGTCCCGGGGCGCGCTGGCGAGCCGCTGCAGGCGGTCGTCGATGGCGGCTTGCAGGGCCGGGCGGTCGAGGAGCACCGACTTGAAGGCGCCCAGCGCGTGCGGGGTGAGCAGCACGAGGACGAGCGCCGCGACGGCCAGTTTGCGGGGGACCGGCGGGGCCAGCCGAACCATGGTGAGACTCATTCCCGCGACGAGCACGAAGTGCAGGTGGCTGCGCGCGCGCGGCGGCAGGTACTGGCCCAGCCCGAGCTGGCCGATCCAGAATGCGGCGTAGATGGCGACCAGCGCGGTGAGCAGCGGCCGCCAGGGATCCGCCTGGGGGCGACGTGCGGCGAGACCGAGGACGATGAGCCACGCGAGAACCGCCGGGGTTGCCATCCGCTGCGCCAGGAACACGCACTCGTGGACGGCGGCCATGGGGAACGCGATCAACGCGCCGCCGGCGGACTGGCCGTACACGCCCATGCGGACCGCGTTGGCCGGCGCGGTCGCCACGATCAGGGTGCCGGCCGCGATGGCCGCCAGCACCAGGGGATAGGGGCGACGCGCCCCGCACACGATGACGAAGAGGATGGCGCCGCTCATTTCGGTCGCCATCGCGGTGA
>VGFD01000876.1 GCA_016868975.1 Armatimonadota bacterium
CCCCGGCGCCCGGGACCACTTCAGGGAGGCCGTGACCATCGGCATCCCCAACCCCGACCGTGCGGTGGACGTGCTCAACGCGGTCGCCTTCCTCTCCTATCGCCTCGACGACGCCGAGGGAGCGCGCGCGGCCTGGCGCCGCGCCATCGAGGTCTGGCGCGCGTGGCCCGACGCGTCCCCCTTCAAGATCCTGGAGAAGGACGACTGTTTCGCGTTCTACCTGGAGCTGCTGCTCGGGGAGCGGGTGGGGCGGACCCCGCAAGCCGCCCCCGACGGCCACCTCCAGGCCGCGCGGTTTGCCCGGGAGCGGCGTCTCACCGACGATCTGCAGCGCCAGCGGCGCGCCGGAAACTATGCGCGCGCCATCCAGGAGGCGCGCGCGGTGATGGCCATGGCGCCCCCCCTGGATCCGAAGCCCGGCCACGACACCATCCTCTGCTTCTATCTCTACCAGGTGGACGGTCCGCTGGGGGGCGCGGCCGACGCGCTGCTGCTCGGCGATCTGCTGTGGGAAGCCGGTCGTCGCGGCGAGGCGCGCGCGGCCTACCGGCCTGCGCTGGCGCTCTTTCCGGGGGACGCGCGCCTCGCCGCGCGGCTTGCGTATGGTCCGCGCGTGCCGCTCGCGGAGGAGCGCATGCGCCAGGCACGGCGGCTCCTGGACCGCGGCGAGGTGCGTGCGGCACGGGCCCACGTCGACCGTCTGCTGCGCGAAATGCCGCGCCACGCCGAAATCCAGGCCCTGGCGGGGGACCTGTTGACCCGCAGCGGCGACTACCCGAGGGCGCTGGGCCACTACACCGCCGCCCGTCGCCTGGCGCCGGGCAATTTTCGCTTCGCCGCGGCGGAAATGGAAGCCGCGCTCGCCGTTCGCCCGGCCTGGGCGCTGCCGCTGGCCAGGCGCCTGAGCGCGCGGTTTCCGGACGCGCCTTCGGCGCACGCCTACCTGGCCCAGGCGCTGGTGATGGACGCGCTGCAGCGCCCGCAACGCCCAGACCTCTCGGAAGCGCTGCGGGCGAGCGAGCAGGCCTGCAAGGGGACGCCGAGCGGAGACGTCCTGGCGACGCGCGCGGAGGCGCTGTACCTGGCCGGTCGCCGGTCGGAGGCGGAGACGGTCTTCCAGGACGCCCTGCGCGCCCGCCTCGGCGATCCCGAGCGGGAGATTGACGTGCTCAACGCGCTCGGCTGGCTACGTTTCCAGGCGGGCGACGTGGACGGGATGCGAGGTTACCTGCACCAGGCACTGGATCGCGTCCGGCGGGAAACCGCGCAATCGCACGAGCGCATGCGTCCCCGCTGGGAATCCTACCAAACCTACCTGGCGGTGCTCGGTGGCGAGGACGTTCCGGTGGCACGCCTGCTCGCCATGCAGCCGATCTACGAGCGGCTGCGCGCGGCGGGGATGGTCGACCAACCGCTCTACGACTTCTCGCGGACCTTTCTGATCGAAGTCGCCCGCCTGCGCGCCGCCGGCCGTCTCTCCGAGGCTATCGCGCGGGTCGAGCGTTTCCGGCGCGCGCCCGATCCGCCGCAGACGGCCCCCGAGCGCATGTTCAGCTTTTACTCCGAGATCGTGGAAGAGGCGCAGGACCGCTTCATGGTGCTGATGCTGTTGGGCGACATGTGCCGCGACGCCAGGCGCCTCGAGGCGGCGCGGGGATGGTATCGGCTTGCGCAGCGGCGCCTGCCGGGCAACCCTGTCGTGGGCGCCCGCCTGGACGCGCCCTAGTCTAGAAGCGCATGTGGAGTATGCGAGCGCCGGCGCCGCTGGTCAGCGCCCGCTGACCAGCGGGCCGATGGCCGCCACTGCCTGAGCCAGCCATCCTTCCCAGCGGGTGTCGAGGTCATGCG
>VGFD01000877.1 GCA_016868975.1 Armatimonadota bacterium
TCCACGGTGAGTGGAACTACACCGTTGATCCTTCTTGACCGTGCTTTTGAATAAAATACGATTTGTTATTTTGCGGAGCGCCCTAAATCCCCGGCTCGGCCACCCGAAACACTTCCGCTACCTGCGTCGGATCATCAGGGTCGGTCACCAGGCGGATGTCCAGCGTCCCGTCGGGGGTCCGTCTGGCGTCGACGCCCTCAACCTTCACCTGGCGATCGAGCAGACGCACCGAAGTCACCAGCCCGTCGGCGTCCAATCGGCCCAGGGCGCTGGCCAGAACCGGGCCGTCGTCGATACGATCTTTCGTATTCTCCGCGCTGGCCGTAAAGAGATATCCCCCGTCGGGAGCCGGCGCCACGTCGGTAAAGGTCAGTGGGACAGGACCCTCCGGAGAGGGCACGGTTCCCAGGTTCACCGGGCGCACGCTGCGCAAGGCGTCCGCTCCGACCATGCCGTGCTTGTCGATGGCCTCGAAAAATACCCGCGCGTCCAGGTCGATCACCGCGTTGTGCCCGCCCAGGGAATTGCCCCGGTGCACCAGGCGCACCACGTCGCCGCGCACCGCCGCACCTTCCACGTTGAGGGCGGGGATGAGCGCGGAAAGCGCGTCGTACAGCGGGCCCAGGTCAAACGCGCGGGGCGCGGCCGTCGAGTCAATTGCCACCATGAATCCACGCCGACGCTTGTCCGACGAGCCGGATCCCAGGCTCATCAAGCACGGGCCGTGATCGCCGCAATATTGGGCGGGCACCGCCGCAAGCGACTCGAGATCGGCTTTCTCCGCCTTCGTGTAGGTGACCGGGGCCTCGTCCACCAGTGGGACGATCGTGCCCGGACGATCGAACGCCAGCGCAAAACAGCCCAGGTGCAGCCCGTCGTCGGGCACCACGAAGTACCTGTCCTCGCAGCCGACGATGCCGCTTGCGGCGGACAAGCCTCGCGCGCCCTCGAGGTGGAGGTCGCCGATTTTCTCCAGGCGCAGCGGGGTGAAGCGTATCGAATCCACGGGCGACGCTTCTCCAGCCGAGGCGCGCTCCCTCCCTCAGGGCGTGCCCGGCGGCGGGTCGTACTGCGGCGGATATTGCTGCGACGGCGGCCACGGCCCCTGCGGCGGATAACCTTGAGGCGCCGACGGATATGCTTGCGACGGCGCCCCCGGATAGGCCTGCCCGGCATACGCTTGCTGCGGCGCCCCCGTCTGCGCCGCGTACGCCTGGGCCTGCCACTGTAACGTCTGGGCGTGCGCCACCTGCTCGGCATGCTGCAGCTCAGCCACCATGTTCTGCGAGCGCTCGAGGTAGGCCACAAACAGCAGGTACAGGAAGGCGGCCAGCGCCAGCGCCACCGCCGGCGAGCGTCCCGCGAAGGTGTCGTAGAGCCCGTGGTGGAGCGCTGCCACGCCAATCCCCAGCACGATGAGGGCCAGCGAGCGGCGGCGGTTGATCAGCGAGAGCGCGATGAAATATCCCGCGGTCGCCGCCCACAGCGCGTGCATGAAGGGCAGCGTCGTCGTGCGGATCAACGTCTGCACAACGAGTTCCGTGCTACTCGGAGAATTGGAGATGTACTGCACGCCCTCGGCCACCGCGAATCCGAGGCCGGACATGGCGCCGTAAAATATTCCGTCGAGCGGCTTCTCCACTTTGTTCAGCTTGTAGGCGAGGATGAGCACCGGCACCGCCTTGGTGACCTCCTCCAGAATTCCCACCCCAAAAATGAAGCCGATCATTGACGAGACGAGATCTCCGCCGCGCGTGAAGCCGTACAGGTGGGAAATTCCCGGGATGCTCTGCGCCTTGAGCAGCAGTGGAATTCCGATAAACGCGGTGAAGGCCAGCGCGCCCAT
>VGFD01000878.1 GCA_016868975.1 Armatimonadota bacterium
TGAACTGTTCCAAAGACCTCGTTATGGATTACGTGCTGGGTGAGGCGACCCCGGCCGCGCGCCTGGAGTTCGAAGCGCACGTGAAGACCTGCCGGGATTGCGCCGCCGAGCGCGACCGTCTGGATGTGACCCGCGCGGCGCTCACCGCCCTGCCGCGGGAAGAGATGCCGCGGCGCATCGCCTTTGTTTCGGACAAGGTCTTCGAGCCCACCTGGTGGCAGCGGCTGTGGCCTTCATCTCAATGGACTTTCGCGGCGGCGGGCGTGCTCTCCGCGGCCATTGTGTTTCACGCCGTGTGGGGCCAGAAGGCCCTGGCAACGGACCCCGCGCTGGTGCGGCGCGAAGTGGCAGCGGGAATCGATGCGGAGCTTCAGATGCGGATGCCCGCGCTGGTGGCCCGGGCAACGGCCCTGGCCGAGGCCCGGCATTCCGAGGAGAGCGCGCGCCTGGTGCGGACGGCGCTCAACGCGGCAAGCCAGCGCTATGAACTGGAGCGGCGCGCCGAGCGGCTCACCATGGAAGCGAACTTTGAACTGATGAAGAAGCAGATGAACCGCATCCTGCTGGCCAGCCGCGACGCGGTGGATGTGGGAGGCCAGGAATGATCGCCCGCCGTTCGGTGACCCTGGGACTTCTGTTGGGCGCGGCGGCCACCTGCGCCAGTGAAAAGAGCACCGTTGCGCGCAGCGGTCTGGTGGCGCTTGAGAAGTCGTTCAACCGCAAGGTGGAGACGCTCTACGATGACCCGTTCGCGCTGCTGGGGCCGGCCCGGGGCGTGTACCTGGATGGCTACGGCGCGGTGTTTTCAGCCGAGGTCAATCTGGCCCCGGCGGCCATCTCGCCATTCCGCCCGCAGATGAAGCCGGAAGATATCGCGAAGCTGCGCCAGCGCAAGCTGGACCGCCTGCCGCTGCTGCGCCAGGCCATGCGCCAACTGCTTTCCGAAGCGGCCGTATCGCTCGAGGGCCTGCCGCGCGAGGAGCGCATTGCGGTGGCCGTGTCTCTGTTCTACCTGCCGTGGGAAAGCCAGACTGGCCTGCCCGGGCAGTTGCTGATGCAGTCCCGCCGGGGCCAGTTGATGGAAGCGCGAGGCAAGGAAGAGGCGCTGAACACGGCCATCGAGGAAAAGGTGTTTTGATTCCGCGGCCGGGAGCAGGGGAACAGTGATGCGGCTGGGGGAGATGCTGATCGATCGCCGCCTGATCACGGCGGAGGATCTTGACCGCGCGCTGGAGCTTCAGAAGGAGCGCGGCGAAAAGATCGGCAAAGTGCTCGTCGACCTGGGCTTCATCGCGCAGAAGGACGTTCTGGCCGCGCTGGCGGATCAACTGGGCACGCCGCTGGTGACTCTTGAGGGTCCACCGGCTTCGTCTCCGGAGACCGAGCGTCTGGCCGCGCGCTTCCTGCGCCAGTCACGCGCCATTCCCTACGCACTGGACGGCGGCGTGCTCCGGCTGGCCATGGCCGATCCTTTGGACTTTGAAACGCTGGGCGCGGCCCGCGCCGCCACCGGCCTGCGCGTTGAGCCGGTGCTTGCCGCCGAGCAGGAGATCCTGGACGCCATCGACCGCCACTTCGGCGAGTCCCAGAAGCAGGAAGCCGCCTTCGACGCGGGCGCCGAGGTCTCGGAGGATCTGGAGCACCTGCGCGACATGGCCAGCGAAGCGCCCGTGATCCGCATGGTCAACGCCATGATCGCCGGCGCCGCGGACAAGCGCGCCAGCGACATCCACATCGAGCCGTTCGAGGATCGTGTTCGCGTTCGTTACCGCATCGACGGGGTCCTCGTGGAACGCGACAGCCCGCCGCGCCGGCTGCTGGCGCCGATGATTTCCCGCAT
>VGFD01000879.1 GCA_016868975.1 Armatimonadota bacterium
TCGTCGGAAAGAACGATGTCCTCGTCCTCGTCCTCTTCCACCTCGGGCTGCTCGTCGTCGGCGTATTGGGTGACCTCGATGGAAGTGGCCTCGGCGGCCACCACGTCAGCATCCGCGTACTCCTCGTCCATGGGGGAGTCCTCGGCTTCGAGGAAGCCCACTTCCTCGACCACTTCGATCTCCTCGAAAGCCGCCTCCTCAGGGTACTCCTCGAGCGGCTCGGACTCGTCATCGTAATCGACCGGCTCCTCGTCCTCCTCGGTCTCAGCGGGCAGCACGCCCAGCATGCGCTCCTGGGCCTCGTGGTCGATGTCGTCGTCGGCGTGGAAGAGCAGGTCCTCCTCCGCGGTGGCGGCCACCAGCGGCGGCTCGGGACTCGAGTCGGCACGCAGGCTCGGCCCCGCGGGAACCCCCTGCAGGTACTCGTACAACTCGGGCAGCACCATGCGGAGCAGACCGCTCGCCTTCATGAGCTGAATCGAGCGGCACGAAGCGCCGCCCTCCATCAGGCGCGCCACTTCCTCGAGCACGCGCGCCGACGAACACTTGCGAATCTCCTCGGAGTGCGCGTGAATCGACTCCCAGGTCTCGGGCTCGATGGCGAAGTCCAGGCGCGCCGCGAACTTGACCGCGCGGATCATGCGCACGGGGTCTTCCTGGAAGCGGATGTGCGGGTCGCCGATGGTGCGGATGACGCCCGACTCCAGGTCGTCCACCCCGCCCACGTAGTCGATCAGCGAAAACGAGGCGATGTCGTAGAACAGGCCGTTGATGGTGAAATCGCGGCGCAGCGCATCTTCCTCGGGGGTGCCGAAGGTATTGTCCTGGCGGACCAGCAGATCCTCGTCGGACTCACCATCCCCGCGTTGGGGCTCGGCGCGAAAGGTGGCCACCTCGATGATCTTGTGGTCCTTGAAGTGGATGTGGGCCAGCCGGAAGCGCCGTCCAATGAGCCAGCAGTTGCGGAAGAGCTTCTTCACCTGGCCGGGGCGGGCCGAGGTGCTCACGTCGAAGTCCTTGGGATGGCGGCCGATGAGCAGATCGCGCACCCCACCCCCCACCAGGAAGGCGGTGTGGCCGGAGCGGTACAGGCGGTAAAGCACCTTGAGCGCGTCGGAATCGATGTTCTTGCGGGAAATCGGGTGTTCGGAGCGGGCAATGATCTTTGGCTGCATGAGTTCCTCTGGCGTCGGCGAGCGAGGGATCGAGCGGAGCATATCCCAACAGGCTCGCCGCGTGATACCGCCCATCGTATGCCGACGGGCTCAACTTCGGCGCGGCTTCGCGGAGCGCGGCGCGACGCGGGTAATACGGCGCGCGGCCGGGCATCTCCTTCGGGACAGGAAATGGCCCGGACGGCAAGAATACGCGCCGTCATTCGTAGACCTTTGGAGGCGCGCATGGCAGCGGTTGACGAGAACACCCTCTCAATGGAGGAGATCGCCGAGGCACACTCCACCCTGCGGCAGATCGCCACCGGGCACTGGACCGCCCGGGTGCTCCACGTGGCGACTTCCCTGGGCTTGTTTGACGCGCTCGGTCGGGGGATGTCGGCGGGCGACCTCGCGCAGACACTGTCCACCCATCCCCGCGCCACCGAGATGCTGCTCAGCGCGCTGGCCTCGCTGGGCTTCGTCGAGAAGCACAAGGACCACTGGGTGCCGAGCGCCGCCAGCCGGCTCTTCCTGGCCAAGAACAGCGAGCTGTATCAGGGCCCGCTCATCACCCTGTACGCGGACAGCTGGCCCCGCTGGCAGCAGCTTGAGGACGCGCTGCGCAGCGGCTCGCTGGGGACGGTCAACCGCGGCTTCGACGCCGACTTCCTCCACAGCATGGCCA
>VGFD01000880.1 GCA_016868975.1 Armatimonadota bacterium
AGTGGGCGAAGACGGGCCGCTTACAAGCAGGCTTCAGGCCGGGATCTCATGCCAGGTTTCCATTTGGAGACCTTCAAAGGAGGCAAAGTCCGCAAGGTTGCGGGTGACGAGAGTGAGGCCGTGTACGTGTGCGATTGCAGCAATCTGGCCATCCGCAAAGGACGTACTCTTGCCCAGGGCTTCCAGGCGGGCGCGCTCCGCAGCGTGCCAGTGCGCGGCGTCCTCATTGTAATCAAGAATTGCTACCGTCATGCGCACCGTACGGTAGAGATAATCCGTCAACTGCGCACGCTTTGGAGACTCCGGAAGCCGAAACATGCCGTAAACCATCTCGTGCCATACAACAGTCGCAATCGCAATCTCGCCCACGTGGGCACGCAACCGCTGCATTACGTGGGCGTTCGGCGTCCTGCGCGGTGGCTCGGACAGGACGTTGCTGTCGAGCAGAAACCGCAGGCTCACCACGACACTCCACGGCCCGGGCCGCGACCCCGCAGATTGGCGAAGTCCTCATCGCTCAGCTCGAGGCCGTCCGTGCCGTGCCGCTCGCGAAATGCTTGCACGGCGTCCCAGAAGGAAGGTCGGTGTGCGGCGAGGTGCTCGTACTGCTCCATGGAGACAATGACCGCGACCGGCTTGCCGCGCCTGGTCAATTCGATCAAGCGGCCCTCCTCGGCGTGATGCACGAGGCGCGGCAGATGATTCCTTGCCTGGGCAATCGAATAGCGCTCGGTCATTTGATAGCCATCTTTATAGCCATCTTCGCCGCTGGTGGCCGCTGGTTCCTCCAGGCCCGCGACAGGACGCGGCAGCGGCGCCGCAGCACATCTCCTCAATGCACGACTCGACGCCATCATGGATGCGGCCCTGGACGCTCCTGTTGCTGGCCGCCCTGGTGATCCTCCCCGCCCTGGGCACAACGGCGCTGTGGTCGCGCGACGAGACCACCTACGCCGAGATTGCCCGCTGGATGGCGCGCGGCGGCGACTGGCTCACCCCGCGCCTGGACGGCGAGCCGTGGTTCGTGCACCCGCCGCTGTGCTTCTGGCTGATGGCGGCCAGCATGGGACTCATCCCCGTCGTCGAGGTGGCGGCGCGTCTCCCCTCGGCGCTGTTCGGCATCGCGACGGTGATGGCGGTGTACGCGTGCGGGCGCTCGATGTTCGGCCCGCGGGCGGGATGGCTGGCGGGAGCGGCCATGCTCGTCAACCTGCACTTCTGGCTGGAGAGCCGCATGGCGCTCCTCGACACCACCTTTCTCTTCTTTATGGTGCTCTCGCTGCTCGGCTTCTGGCACGGGTTTCAGGGAAGAAGGTGGTGGGGATGGTGGCTGGCGTTCGTGAGCGCGGGCCTCGCGTGCCTCACCAAGGGGCCGTTTGGCCTGCTGTACCCGTTCGCCGTCGTGGTGGTGTTCGGCTGGGGCCGACTGCGCGCGGTCCCATGGTTTTCCGGGCTGGCGCTCACCCTGCCGATCGGACTGGCCTGGTATGTGATCGAGACGATTCGATATGGCCGCGCGTTTACCGACTCGGCGGTCGTCTATTATTTCTTCGGACGGCTGGGCACGACGGTGGAAAACCAGGCGGGTCCGGCGTGGCTGTACCTGCCGATTTTCTTCCTGGGATTTTTTCCATGGAGCGTGTTCTTGCCCGGCGCGATTATCGATCTGTGGCGCCGGCGAACCGAGAGCGCGCCGCGGTTCGTGCTCACCTGGCTGATTTTGCCGTTCCTGGTGATGACGCTCGCCTCCACCAAACTGCCAAGCTATGCGCTGTTGATATTCCCGCCGGCCGCGCTGACGGTGGGCTCCTGGCTGGCAACGCGGGACGCGCGGCA
>VGFD01000881.1 GCA_016868975.1 Armatimonadota bacterium
GCTTGATGAACATGCGCGTCTTCTTCTGCCACGGATTGCGCGGGGAGGGCACGCGGATCACCTCGGTCCAGTCCGCGTCGTCGCTGAACGCCTCCTGGTGGGCCCCGCGTTCCGGGTAGCGGGCAGCCACCAGGTAGTGATGGCCGCGCGCGCGGATCTGGGCCAGGTTCTCCGCGAACGCCATCCCGCGATCCACGACGACGGTGGCGCCGCCGCGGCGCCCGGTGCGCTCCTCCAAGCGCGTGAGCATGTCGGCCACGGTGCTCCGGTCCTGGCGATTGCCGTCGAAGACCTCGTGCGCTTTCGGGAAGCCGTCGCGGTCCAGGACCAACCCGATCACCACCTGCTTGCAGTCGGCCCGGTGATCGCGGGAATAGCCGCGCTTGGCCTGCGGGTTGAATGGGCACTGGCCTTCGAAGTACGTCGACGTCAAGTCGTAGAGGTAGATCGTGTCGTCGAGGTTGAAGAGCGTGCGCTCGCGCGCCGCCAGCGCCTGCTCGATCCGGGCCCGCTGCGGAGGCAAACGATCGAGATTGCGATACCGCGCATCGTCGGCGAGCGTGGCGAAGTCCGTGCGGAGGATGTCGGCCAGCGCCGTGCGGCGGATCCAGTCGGGCATCGCATGTTCCGAGGCGGGCCGCACCAAGCGGTTCAACGTCATCACTTCCGTCAGCCTCTGCGCGCGCCGACTCAACCCGGCCGCGGCGAGGATCTGGTCCAAGTGCAGGAGCCGCCATATCTCATGGCCCACGTGCACGGGCCCCGCTTCCCGTGCGTCTTCGCCGGTCACCCGATCCGGATCGATCGTGAGGCCCGTGTCCGGGCTGGCGGCGCGCGACCGCGGCGACCGGGCGCGGGCGGCGAGAGCCTCCACCGTGGCATCGGGCACCAGCGCCGTCTGGCCCGCGAGCGCCGCGTGCAGCCGCCGGGCGGTGCTGAGCCACTCGTCTTTCGGGCCGGGGGCGAGCGGGCCGAGCGAGCAGATGACGCGCTGGCGGGGGCCCTTCGGAGTCGTGATGGATTCGACGAGGAGATAGTTGTGGTAGGTCTTGCCGCCGACGCGCCGGCTGGTGCGGCGGAGATACATACCGCCCGCAGCGTGTCCCTATCTCCCTGACATCGTCAAGGGAAATCGCTCCTGAAATTAGTCACTATTTCGGCCAGAGGCAAGTGGTCGCGCACATGGCCGCGCGCACTTACGCGGCCGGGGACGGCATGAATCGGGGGGGTCCGCCCGTCCCGACCGCGGAAGTTGGGCTAGAGGGACGTCGACCCCGAAAAGCCGGAACCTCGCCGGCCTGCCCGCGATCACCTCCCGAGGCGCTCCACGAGGAGGAGCGAATGCGACGCGATCAGCGCCACAATCGGCCGTGGCAGCGGAAGTCCACCAGCGCCCCCGCCGCCGTCTACCGCGAGATGCACCACCGACGGCTCGATGACCTCACCGCCTGCCGCACAGCTTGGGAGCAAGCGAGCGACCCGCTGGCGCTTTGCGTCGCCGTCGACAACGCCGACCTGCCAGAGTGGCTGGTGGACGCACTGCTCCCGCTGCTCATGGACGACTCCGGGGGCTTGTTGAAGAGCCTCTGGCGTCAGCGCCGGCGGGACATGATCGACGCGTGGCGCGCCGTTCAGGTGACCCGCGCGCGTGGCGAATCCGAGCGAGCGTAGGCAACATAAAGCCCCTTGTGGGTATCCATTTAACCGGAGTTGGCGTACTCTGGCGCGGTGGGCACCCCTGGCCACCCTCGGCGTGGTTCCTTCGCATTCCCGGCCGCAGGTCTCCAACGACAACCCCTACTCCGAGGCGCAGTTCAAGACCCTCAAGTA
>VGFD01000882.1 GCA_016868975.1 Armatimonadota bacterium
TATCGTCACCGCGTGGAATCCCGGAGAGCTCGACGAAATGGCGCTGCCGCCCTGCCACGCATTTTTTCAGTGCTTTGTGGCAGACGGCCGGCTTTCGCTGCAAATGTATCAGCGCAGCTGCGACATGTTTCTGGGCGTGCCGTTCAATATTGCGTCGTACTCCGTGCTCACGCACATGCTCGCCCAGGTAACCGGCTACGCGCCCGGGGAATTTATCCACCTGCTGGGCGACGCGCACATCTACCACAATCATTTTGACCAGGTGAGGCGGCAATTGGAAAACGCTCCGCACGACCCGCCAACGCTGTGGATCAATCCTGACCGCAAGCAAGTCGGGGATTTTACCATGGACGATTTCAAGCTGGTCAACTACCAGTGCCACGCAGCGATCCCGGCGCCGATGGCCGTATGATCAGCCTCGTCGTCGCGATGGACGAAAACAATCTCATCGGCCGCGAGGGTGGCTTGCCGTGGCGCATGCCGTGCGATTTGAAGCACTTCCGCAAGGTGACCATGGGCAAGCCGGTCATCATGGGACGCAAGACCTGGGAATCCATCGGAAGGGCGCTGGACGGGCGCCTCAATGTGGTCATTTCCCGAAACGCCGATTTTCGCGCGGAGAGCGCCACCGTGACCGATTCGCTGGAGGCCGCGCTGCGCCTGACGGCCGACGCAGCGGAGCGAGCCATCATTGGCGGCGCGGTGCTGTTCTCGGCGGCGCTGCCGATTGCGAATCGCATCCACTTGACCCGCATTCATCACCGCTTCGAAGGGGACACGTGGTTTCCGGAGATTTCCTCGGAGGACTGGAAGGAAGTCGAGTCGCGCGCGTGCGTGGTGGACGAGAAGAATCCCCATCCTCACACGTTCCTCACCCTTGATCGCGCCGCGGTGTGGGCGTGGCCACGCCGCGTTGGGCTCACATCTTGAGGACGATTTTTCCGGCGGCGCCGCGACCCATGACGGCGTGGTGCGCCTTGGGTGCATCTTCCAGAGTCAGCGCGCGGCCCACGTGGGGGCGGAGGAGCCCGGCTTCGAGTCCCGCGCCCACCGCGGCGTGCAAGGCGGCCATCTCGGCGGGTGGCGCGTTGAACAGGACCATTCCGTAAATCACCGCGTCCTTTCTCATGGCCGCGCGGGGATCAATCTCCACGCGGCCGCGATTTCCGATGAGCACCACGCGCCCCCCCTGCGCGAGAACTTCCAGATCCGAAGGCAGGTTGACGTTGGCGAGCATTTCGAGGATGACGTCGAATCCGTGCCCGCCGGTGGCGGCGACGGCTTCCTCCAGGTAGCCCTCCTTCGTGTGATCGACCACGTGGTGCGCGCCGTTTTCACGCGCAAGCGCGGCGCCGTTCTCAGAGCCCGCGGTTCCGACGATGCGCAGGCCGGCCGGCCGTGCCCACTGCAGGGCGGCCGTGCCCACGCCCCCGCTGCAGCCGTGTACCAGCAGCCATTCACCCGCGATGGCGCGGGCTTTCTGAAAAAGTGCACGATACGCGGTGGGATAGGGCACCCCGATCGACGCGCCCTGCTCGAAGGTGACGCGCTCCGGCAGGGGGTGCACGTCGGAGGCGAGCGCAACCGTCTTTTCCGCGTAGGTCCCGGTGAGGCTGCCGGTCACGTAGACGCGATCTCCGACGGCGATGCCGCCCAGGCCCGGGCAGACGGCCTCGACGGTCCCCGCCCCGTCCATGCCGGGCGTGTAGGGGCGTGGCCGCTCGCCGTAGGTGCCCGCGCGGATGTAACTATCCACCGGGTTCACGCCGGCCGCCTTGAGCGCCACGATGACGTCTCCGTCCCCAAGTTCGGGCGAGTCGATCTCCTC
>VGFD01000883.1 GCA_016868975.1 Armatimonadota bacterium
GTGCACCTGCAGGTGGGGACGTTCCCCACGGCCACCTCCCAGGCGCCGGTGCCGGTGACGCTGGGGAAGGGCGTGGCGGCCCCCAGCAATGACGTGACCCTCACGGTGACTGCGCCCAAGGCGATGGAAGCGGTGGGCCAGGACATCGAGGTAAAGGGCCAGACCCTGGCCGGTGCCACGGTGAGCGTGACCTTCACCAGCCGCGTGCCCAGGGTGGGCGACGTGGCGCTGAAGCGCGAGACGGGGACGGCGGACCCCACCGGCAAGTTCACCGTGAAGCTGCACCTGCCGACGGCGCCGCCCTCCTTGCCGGGCGTGACCTACGCGGTGGTCGTGGTGGCCACCGATGCGAACGGCAGGACCGGCGCCCCGGTCGCGGTTCCGGTTCAGGGGCCATGATCTGTTGAATTAAGCCCCGCGCGCCGATGAAGGGATCAGACAACCAGGTGGAATGAGGCCAAGCCGGCCGCCTGGAACACCCCTTCCATAAATCAATTTATGGAAACCTTCGCAAACGGCCATTTAACACCGCCGTTCTTCACGCCTTCCACAAATGAGTTTCCGGAATGTTACACAAAAATAAACGCTTGCTCCAGCTCGTTGTCGTCCTTGTTCACTTCGTTGGTCCCGTCGTAATCTTTCTGGTTGCCCCACGAGTCGGTGTAGGTCTTGCCGCCGATGGAGTCCACGTAGACCGCGTGGCCGTTGCCCCAGGCCACCACGCCGTCCTGGCTGGGGACGTCTTCCAGGTCCACTTCCTGCACGCGGTCCGCGAGCCCCAGGTACTCCGGGACCTCCTCCGTGTACTCCCCGTTTGACAGGCTGAGCAACGCCTCGGCGTAGGTGTCCGCGCCCTCGTGGCCCATTTCCTGGGCGCGTTTCGCCATCACGCCGAAGCAGAGCACCGCGTACGCCCGCGCCTCTGGATCATCGCCCTCCAGATGCGCTCCGGTGGCCGCCGCTTCCATCTCCTCCCGCGTCAGGGAAACCTGCTCGCCGTCCCGCAGCGTTACGTTGTAGCCGCCGTCCTCGGTGCGCTCCACGGATTGGAAGACCTCGTTCCCGAAATGATCCATCGCCGCCTTGATCACCGCCACCGACGCGCAGTTTCCGCGGTCGGTCTGGTGCACGCCGTCAAAGAGATCGGTGAATTCCCCGCCCCCATCGAAGAACGCGCGCCGCAGCGCCGCGTCCTCGTCGGCTCCCCACTGGCGGCCCCACTCGGGCTCCGGGCTGTTGTACACGTTACTCACGTCGTCGCGGCCGATGATGCCGTCCCGTTCGTCCGCGTCGGCCACGTCGAAGGCGTTGAAGTGATTGTCGTTCTCCATTAGCGCGCGGGCGGCCTCGCGCAATTCGGGATCGGCGTTCTCGTCGGCAGCGATGATTTCCAGATCGTCGCGTGAGATTTTGCCGTCCAGCTCGCCGTTCTCCGCGGAATCCAGCGCGTTGAAATTTTCACCGCTGTTCAACACTCGCGCGATCTCCCGTGCCGTCTCGAGTCGTCGCTGGTGCGGCTCTCCTCGATCACCCCCTCCAGGTCGCCGTTGCTGAACTCCCGGTCCAGGTCCTCGCCGTCCGCCACGTCCAGCGCGTTTAGCATGTTGGGATCCGCCAGAATCGCCTGCACGGCTTCGCGCAACTCTTTGTCGGCGTTCTCGTCCTTGGCAATGGCTTCGAGATCGTCGAGGCCAAACATTCCGTCCTCGCTGCCGCCCGCCGCGGTGTCCAGCGCGTCGAGATTTTCCTGGAGCACTTCGGCGCGCTCGCCAAGAGCATTGTCGGGGTCGCCGCCGTACCCTTCGGGCGCCTCGTCGTCTTCC
>VGFD01000884.1 GCA_016868975.1 Armatimonadota bacterium
TGCCCTTCCGCGAGAAAATCGCCGTCGAAATGGTCGGGCAGGAAGTCACCTACCAGGCCTTCGACGAGGACCGAGGGTCCGATGAGGCGCGCCAGGCCGAGGCCGCCGACGAGGCAATGCTGCGCGCTTTCGAATTCATCCCCGCGGAATTTCCCTTCCGCAGCCTCACCAACGCGGTCAGCACCCAGGACATCGTGGGCTACTACGATTACGGGCGCCACGCGCTCTTCATCGTGAAGGGCGCCGAGAGCC
Source organism: Armatimonadota bacterium (assembly GCA_016868975.1). Taxonomy (GTDB): domain Bacteria; phylum Vulcanimicrobiota; class Xenobia; order RGZZ01; family RGZZ01; genus VGFD01. Next base: position 253 of record VGFD01000884.1, read on the forward strand.
ACCGCGAGGAGGTCGAGGCAACCTGCGTCCACGAGCTGCAGCACGCCCTGCAGGACCAGCACTTCGGCGCCATGTGGTCGCGCCACGAGGACGCCATGAACGAGAGCCCCGACGACGCGGTTGCCATGGCGGCCCTCTCCGAAGGCGAGGCGCGCTGGGTGGAAACCGCCTGGAACTACCGGCGCATGGACCGCGACCTCGCCGCGGAACCCCCACCCGCGCGCTACTTCATGTCCTGGCTGGCGGCCACCGCAACCTGGGTTGGCGGCGTGAAGATCCCGGTCATTCTTCAGCAGCGGGAGCAGTTTCCGTATGCTTACGGCCCGCTTTTCGTGCACGCCTTGCGGAGCCTGGGATCTTGGATGCCGGTGGAAAGCGCGTGGCGGCGCCCGCCGCGCACCACGCTGGAAGTGATGGCGCCGGCCCGCTACCTGCGCGGGCAGGTCGACCCCTGGCGGCTGCGCTTCCCCAAGCGCCTCGGCCCGCGGACCAGCGAGGGGACGCTGGGCGCCTTTCACCTCCAGGTCTTGCTGAATACCCGCCTGGGGACGTCCCCGGCGCACAACGCCCTGGCGCTCCGCTGGGACGGGGATCGCTTCGCCGTCACGGGGCCCGGCGAGCTCCTGTGGCAGTCCCGCTGGGAGAGCCCTCAGGCGGCGGCCCGCGCGGAGAAACTGCTCCGCAAGGCGTATCCGACGGATTACGTGGAGCGCCGCGGCAGCGCGGTCCTGCTCGTGCGCGGCCGGCCGGCGCTGCGCGCGATCGGCTGGGAGGCTTCCGCGTGGCGCGCGTCCCGCATGCCTGACGTTCCGGATCCAGAGATTGCCGAGCCGCCGGGGCAGCCGTCGCTGGACCACGTGTCCGCCGCGCGCGCCCTGAAAACTGGCGCTCAGAAGCGGGAAGAAAAGCAGCCCACCGCCGCGCTGCCCTGGCTCAAGCGGGCCACCGAGGCCGCGCCCCGCAACGCCGACGCCTGGTTCGAGCGGGGCAACGCGCACAGCGACCTCGGCCAGTACGCGGATGCCATCGCCTGCTACTCGAGGTGCTTGAAGCGCAATCCGCGCGACGCGGACGCCCTTTACAACCGCGGCCTCGCCTACCAGGAGATGGACCGCTTCGAGCCGGCCCTCCGCGACTTCGAGGCCGTGCTTCGCCGCCAGCCGAAAGAGCCCGACGCCATGCTGGCCCGGGCGGAGTGCCTGGCCAGCCTGGGCCGCAACGCGGAGGCGCTCGTCGCCTACGGACAGGCCTCCACGCGCAAGCCGCTGGACGGCACGGCCACGCGCGATCTGGCGTACGTGCTGGACGCCCTGGGACGGCCGTCCGAGGCGCGCACCGCCGCTTCCAAAGCGGTCCAATTTGCTCCGGAGGATCTCAACGCGCGGCTGCTGCGGGCACGGCTCGCCATGAAGGCCGGCGATCTCCTTGCCGCCGAGCGCGACTACACGTTCGCCGTGCAGGCCCACGATCCGGATGACGACGACTACTCGGAATACGTGGGACGCGCGCGCCTGCGCCTGCGCGCCGGGCGCCCTCTGGAGGCGCTGCGCGACGTGCGCGAAGCGCTCCG
>VGFD01000885.1 GCA_016868975.1 Armatimonadota bacterium
ATGAAACCCTCTTCAAGCGCCGGCTGCACGCCCTGCCGATGGAAGGGTTCCTGCTCGTGGAGTCCTATGACGGTCGACGGCCGAGAAAGCGCGCCTTCAGAGACGAGAATGGCGAGCTCTTCGCCGTCGTGTGGGATGGGGACCGGTTCTTCACCTATTCGCTGGTGAAGGGGCTCGAGGAGCAACCGGGCTAGGGGGGGCTAGGGGACAGTGGCTAGGGAGAGATTGGGCTAGGGGAAAGCGGCAAGGCCGCGCGTCACAGGGATGTGGCGCGCGGCCTGTTGCTGACGAGTTATCGAGTCGCCGGCTCGCGGACCGATTCCTCCGCGATCTGCTTGTGCCACGGGCCTTCGCCGGCCACCACCTCCACCGTGGACGACGCGCCGTTGCGGAGCTCCGAGAGCAGCAGGGCGCAGCCCTCATCCGTCGGGATCGGCGTGATGCCGCGCTCCACGAAGGCCTTGTTGACGGCGTCCGAGGCCATGCCCGTGGTCGCCCACGGTCCCCAGTTCACTGCGATGATCCGTGTCGAGGACCACTCCGTCGCCATCCGAGACGCCAGCCGGTTCAGGACCTCGTTCGCCATCGCGTAGTCCCCCTGGCCGCGGTTGCCGAAGCGCCCCGCGGTCGAGGCGAAGAAGACCAGCATGCGCAGCGACTCCGGGCGCAGGTGGCGGTAGAGGATGAACGCGCTGTCCACCTTCGTGTCGAAGACGCGGTCGAGGGAGTCGCGCGTCTTGTCCACGACCAGGCGGTCCTCGATGACGCCGGCGCCGTGGATGACGCCGTCGATGCGGCCGTGGCGGGCGTAGACGTCGTCGAGCCAGGTCCCGAAGGACTGCTCGTTGCGCACGTCCAGCGCCGCGTACTCCACCTGCGCGCCGGCCGCGCGGAGCGAGGCGAGGTTGTCGCGGACCACGCGGGCGTGCAGGATGGAGCGCAGCTCCGCCTCGATCTGGGCGGGGGGACGGCCCGTGCCGCGGGCGCGGTCCACGAGACGGGCGCGCAGCTGATCGGCCGTGGTGAGGGACGCCAGCTCGGCCGGCTCGGCCGTCGGCTCCGGCGTGCGTCCCACGATGAGGAGCTTCATCCCTGGGCGCAGCATGCGGCGGGTCGTCTCGCAGGTGATGCCGCTGGCGCCGCCGGTCACGAGCATGACCCAGTCGGGGGACGGCTCCACCGAGGGCGTGGGGCGCGTTGCGAGCGTCTCCGCCGAGGCCGTGAAGACCACGCGGCGGCCCTGCGGGTACCCGATCTCGAAGTGCGGGCCGGGGGTCAGGATCTCCGCCGCCAGGGTCTCCGCCATCGCCTCGGGTGAGAGCGTGCCGTCGAAGTCCACGGCGCGGGGACGCACGTGCTCGTGCTCGAGGTGGACGGTCTTGAGGAAGCCCTGGACGCCGCCGCCCACGGGGAGTCCCTGGGATGGGCCCTGCCGGCGGCCGAAGGTGCCGTCGAGGAGGGAGGCCGCGAGGACCATCGGGGACGTGTCGGCGGCCCAGTCGTCGAGGCAGAGCTGGACCAGGCGGTAGAGGCTCTTCGCGTCGCGCTGCGTGAGGGACTTCCAGGCGTCGAGCGTGGTCGGCATGGGGGACTTCTCGAGCGCCGAGAGGTGGACGACGGCGCCCACCCGGCCGTGCTGGCGGCGGGCGTCGGCGACGGCTGTGGTGAGGCGCTCGTCGCAGGTCAGGGCGGCGGCGTCGAGGACGTGCGTGCGGGCGCCGCGGGAGGCGAGCGCGGTGGCGAGGAGGGGGGCGACGCCCGAGGGGCCCGAGGGGTCGGGGGTGATGAGTACGACGCCGTCGGGGAGGGTGGTG
>VGFD01000886.1 GCA_016868975.1 Armatimonadota bacterium
CGTTTTGAGCAAATCAAAAGTTTTCTCTTTTGGAAAGTCATAATTAAAACTTGGCAAGACCAAGTTGTCTTCACCCAATTTTTCACAAAGATAATCGAAGTGAAGCCTCGAGAGATCTTGCTGTCCATCTGATTTGGTGTATCTATCTCTGATAAGACCAAACATCCTGAAAGTATCAGAGTGAACCAAATATGGAGGCTTATGCTTTGGGTGCATCTCTTTTTTGACGGCGCTCATGCACAGGTCCCGACCTCTCGGACCTCGGCATCTTGCTGATGGCTTGCGGTCGGCGTAATCGGGAGCGCGAAGAGAGCGGCGTGGTTGCGCTCTCGCTCTTGCATTTCGTGGAAGGCCCAGTAGTCATCGAAGTCGCCACTGGCCCAGAGTGCCCGGAGCCGAAGGACCGCGTCTGCGCCGTCGAGGCTCCACCTGGCGCCGGTAATGTCCATCCTGTCCTTGACGAGATGCCGGCAGGCGCCCTCGATGACGCCGGTCGCGATCGGGGCACCGGCCGCCAGGTACTCGTCATACCGCATGTAGGCCGTATGGTTGAGGATGTAGGTGGCACATTCATCCACGGCAGCACGCTCGGCCTCCGTCAGACCCTTCCACGTCGCACTCCGGCGCATTCCGGCCGCCATGTGGCCCGCCTTGCCGTCCAGGATGCCGCGGATGCGCTCGCTCACCCAGTCCTGGGCCTCCTGGGTCCAATCCTTATGGAACACGTAGGCGGCCTTCCAGAGGTACTCGATGACGTGGATGATATCGAGGACGATCGTCAACTCCACCTCGTACTCCTTGGCCAGGCGCTCCATGATCCGGATCTGGTCGGCGTTCCCGTCGACGAGCGCCATCCAGGTCTTCTTGCGCCCAGGATCTCGGGCCAGTGCCTCCACGAAGGCTTCTCGGATGACCGCCTCGGAAGACTTGCCGACGCTGGCCCAAACGCGCTTCCGGAAGGGGCTCGGGCGCTTCTCGGCCTTCTTCTCCCGCCGAAGATCGTCAAGAATGTCGCCGGGACGACGGACGAACTGGCCGATCGTGTACACCGAGGCGACCGTGGCCATGCGCTTGCGGTTGCGCTTCTCACCCTTGCTGAGCCGCTTCGTCAGCTTGTGTGACTGGCTCTCTGCCGCCTTCCTGGTGGCTTCCCGCAAATCCTCCGGCCGGACCACGAGGCCCTTGCCGTCCGCGGTGATCACCAGGATCGAGCCGCGTCCCGAGAGGGCAAGCGAGCCGGCCACCGCGGGATCGGACCGCCCCTCGTAGAAAGCATCGAAGTCTTGTGCCGCCTTGAACGCCAGTTCCTGCGCCTGTCGCCTGCCGACCTTGGCGCCAGGCGCTCTCGCCAGCTTCTCGACCAGTGTCTCGAACGACCCCGTGGCCACTTCCTCGGCTACGTGCTTCCGGACGCCGAACGAGAAGAGATCGGGCGGCATGTTGAGTTCCATGTCGAGCGGTCGCAAGCTGCTGGTGCCGTCAGCACCGTACTGCATCCGCGGAACGCCGACAGTACCGAAGATGGTCTCGAGCTTCCGCACGAGGCGTCGGCGATGGGTCCGCTCGATTCCATCGCTTCCCACGACGGACTGTACGACCGTTTCCCGGGTCGCCCGCAAGTCGAAGTGGTCCTGCAAGAGGCGCCGCATGAGCTCATTGCCCTCTCGCTCGACCAACTTCTCGACCTCGCTGTGGGTCATGCCCGCAGCTGGGGCGGAACTGAGCGTTACGACGAGCTCGTCGTACTTCTCGCGGCTGCGAGCAAAGGCGGCGCCAACATCAAGGGCATCTGTCTGATCGGTCACGGCG
>VGFD01000887.1 GCA_016868975.1 Armatimonadota bacterium
GACCCTATGCGGGACAGGTCCTCAGCGGCCCTCAGGGCGTGGCCGTGGAGGCCGCCGGCGGCAAGGGCTTCATGGGCATGAGCACCGGAGGGGCCGCCAGGGAAACAGCAGCCGAGGCGAAAGCCGAGGGGGCGGGCACCGGGCGCGTGGAGCTCATGCAGCAGATCTACGATTCCGTGATGCAGTTCGAAGGCGAACGCTGCGCGGAACTGGTCAGCCGGGCGCTGGAAGAAAAGTATTCTCCGAACACGATCCTTGACGAAGGGTTGATTCCCCCGATGGGCGAGGTCGGGGACCTGTTCGCGGCGGGTGAGTTCTTCGTTCCCGAGATGCTGATGGCCGCGCGTGCGATGAAGAAAGGCGTGGAGGTGCTGCGCCCTATCATCGTCGCGAGCCGCACCGAGCCCAAGGGCCTGGTGGTCACGGCTACCGTGTTTGGCGATCTTCACGACATCGGCAAGAACCTCGTCGGCATGATGCTCGAGGGGGCCGGGTTCAAGGTGGTCGATCTCGGGGTCAACGTGAAGGCCGAGCACATCATCGAGACCGCCCGGAAGGTACGCGCCGACGTCATCGGCCTGTCCGCGCTGCTCACCACCACCATGCCATTCATGAAGCTCATCGTGGCGCAGATCAAGAAGGAAGGCCTGACGATCCCGGTGATCGTCGGCGGCGCCCCGGTGTCGCGGGAATTCGCCGAGGAGATCGGCGCGAACGGGTATGCAGACAACGCGCCGGAGGCGGTCGACCTGGTCAAGCGGCTGATCGCCGAGAAGCTGAGCGCCTGAGTGCGGCGCCGCCGCGACTGGCGTGGCGGCGTCATCGCGGGCAAAATGCGCCGGCGCGTGACTCGGCGCATTCCGAAAAGAGGAGGGGGAAAAGGACGATGCTGAGGATTGAGGGCCTTTCCAAGGATTTCGGCACCGTCAACGCGGTAAGCGGCGTGTCTTTCGACGTGCCGGGCGGCCAGATGCTCGGCATCATCGGGCGCTCCGGCGCGGGCAAGTCGACCCTGCTGCGCATGATCAACCGGCTGGTCGAACCCACCAGCGGGCGGATCATGAGCGAGCATGCCCCCGGGCCCGAAGGCGATGTCCGCGCCCTGCGCGACCGCGATCTGAATCTCTGGCGCCGGAAATGCGCCATGGTGTTCCAGCAGTTCAACCTGGTGCCGCGCCTGGACGTCCTGACGAACGTCCTGATGGGCCGGCTCAGCTACCAGCCGACGGCACGCTCGCTGCTCAAGATGTTCAGCGTCCAGGAGCGCGCGCTCGCGCTGATGACCCTGGACCGGGTGGAGATGAGCCCGTACATCCTGAAGCGCGCCGATACCCTTTCGGGAGGGCAGCAGCAGCGGGTGGCGATCGCCCGGGCGCTGGTCCAGGAACCGCGCATCCTGCTTGCCGACGAGCCGATCGCTTCGCTCGATCCGCGCAGCGCCGAGCGCGTGATGCAGATCCTGCGCACGATCAACCGCGAAGACGGCATTACCGTCATCTGCAATCTGCACACGATCGATACCGCAAGGGCCTTCTGCGACCGGCTGATCGGCATCCGCATGGGCAAAATCGTTTTCGACGGCGCGCCCGCCGCGCTGGGCAAGAGCACCATCCAGGAGATTTATGGCGGGGTGGCGGGCGAGGCCGAGGTGGACGAAAACTTCACCTCGACCGCGCTTCGCGGCACGCAGGCAGGATAGGTGGAATCGATGTAGGCAACAGGGCGAATCATTGACGACCGATCATTGACTACTCAGCTCCATGGAGGAGAACCCAAATGAAACGCAGAACGATGCTGGGCGGCGCGCT
>VGFD01000888.1 GCA_016868975.1 Armatimonadota bacterium
CCGTAGTTTTCCAGGATCCAAAGGGTATGCCGCACGTCGTGATCGGTGAGCTCGAGGTTCATCTTGATGCTGTCGATCACTTTCTTGCCGCCGGAGTGGATTATCCAGTGCTTGACGTCCTTTTTTCGCAGGCCGTTGCGCTTGAGCAGCGCGGAGACCGGCCTGTTGCAGTTGGCGCCGATGACGTACGGGATGTCGCGGTCAAGAAAAAAAGACAGCCTTCCACTATCGATGTTGAACCGCATGGTCTCGCTAGCCTCTGGAACGATCAGCGACTCGAAATCGAGGAATGCCGGGAACCGCTGACCCGCGCTCTCCGGCTCGCCGCGCAGCAGCAACGCCGCCGCGCCGTCACCAAACAACGAGTTCACCACCGCGTTTTCCATAGTGTCGTTGTGCACGTAGGCCGCCGAGCAGATTTCCACGCACACGACCAGCACGTTGCGTCCCGGATTGGCGCGCGCGAAGGCCACCGCCGGTTGCAGGCTGTTCACGGCCGCGTTGCAGCCCATGCCCACGATGTCGACGCGATGCACGTTGCTCCGGAAATGCATCCCCTTGATGAAATACGCGGACAGTCCCGGGCAGAGATATCCCGTCGTGGTGACGCACACCAGGAAATCGATGTCGGAAGGCTGCAGCCCGCGTTCGTCCAGGGCGGCGCGGATGGCTTCGCCGCCGACCTCCAGGCACCCTTGCTTGTGCTTGTCGTTGAGCGCCTGGATCGATTCGTCCGGCATGCCGAGTGGTCCCGGCTCCGGAAGAATCAGGTGCCGATATTTGATGTGGCTGCCGCGGAACAGTCGGCGAATTTTGGGATTTTCCAGCCCGAACATGGTGGCCAGCTCTTCCTGCGCGTAGCGGCGGGGCGGCACCGCCGTTCCGAGGGAAAGGATGCGGGGCACCACGCGGGACGGCTCGTCCGCGGTGGGGATTTCTTGGATCGTCTCGCGGGTCAGCGTTTCCATGCGCCCAGCGGCCGCCGCTCGTACAAAATTGCCTGGGATAATCCCTCGAGTCGCAGCCCGCTCTCATCAGACGACTCCAGCATGCGTCGCGCCAGACGAATTGCGGCCGGGTCGCGGCGGGCAATTTCCGCGGCCCACTCGCGGGCGGTCGCCGGCAAGCGGTCTGGCGCCACGACTGCGTTTACCAGCCCCCATGCGAGCGCGGTCTCGGCGTCGATTTCCCGGCCCAGGAGGATCATTTCTCGGGCCCGCGCCGGACCGATTATTCTGGGCAGGCGCACGGTGCCGCCGGCTGCCGGAATCAGGCCGAAACCAGTTTCGGGAAGGCCGAAGCGCGCGTCGCTGGCGGCAAGGCGCAGGTCGCAGGCGAGCGCCATCTCCAATCCCCCGCCCAGCGCGGCGCCCTGCACGGCCGCGATGATCGGTTTGGCCCCGCGGGCCATGTCCTCGAAAAGTCGCCGGCTGGAGAGGTGCGTCGCCTCAAGAGGCCGCCGCGCGCCCACCTCGTTGAGATCGGCGCCGGCGCAAAAGTGCTTGCCGGCGCCGCGCAACACGATGGCCCGCACGCCGTCATCCGACCAGATATGCTGGAGGTGTCCGTGCAATTCGTCCAGCATCGCGTTGGTATAGGCGTTCGCCTTCTCCGGACGGCGCAGGGTCAGCATCGCCACGCTATTTTCCACGGCCGCTTCAATCAGCACGCGATTCATTGTAGCAAAACAGCCCCTTCCCGGAAACCTTGCGGAGATCCGCCAACGCGCCGACGCGCTCGCCGTGGCGGCCTCGACGACGCGGACTTTCCCGGCGGGTTAGGG
>VGFD01000889.1 GCA_016868975.1 Armatimonadota bacterium
GTGAACGTCTCGGTGATGGGCGGCAAGCTCACCGCGCCGCAGCCGGCTCCGGCCTGATCCCGCGACCTTGAAGCGGCTCGCCGTCAACGCCGACGACTTCGGTTTCACCCCGGGCGTCACCGCCGGGATCCTCCGCGCCATGCAGGGCGGGGTGGTCACCGGCACCACTGCGATGGTGTGCGTGGACGGCGCGGTGGAGCGGACTCTCGAGTCCGCCGCGGCAGTACCCGGCCGGGTGGGCGTCCACCTCCAGCTCACCGACGGCGCCCCCTGCCTGCCCCCGAGCGAGGTTCCCACCCTGTGCGGCCCCGACGGGCGCTTCCCGCGGTCGTGGCGGGAGCTGTCCTCGGAGATCGACACGGAGCAGGTTCGTCGGGAGTGGACCGCGCAGGTGCAGCGTCTCCTGGATCGCGGCCTGCGCCCTTCGCACCTCGACTCGCACCACTCCGTCCACATGAACCCCCGCTGCACGCGCGCCTACGTGGCCGTCGCCCGCCACTTCGACCTCCCGGTGCGGGGCGGGGACGCCCGCCTCGCGCGGCACTTCAAGGCGCGCGGCGTGCGCTGCGCCGACGCCTGCGAGATGGGCTGGAAAGGGGAGCCCGACGTCGACGTCCTCCTGGACCTGCTGCGCGGGGCCTTCGCCCAGCTCGGCGACGACGCCACCATCGAGCTGATGTGCCACCCGGCGATGGTGGACGACGACCTGAAGGCGCGATCGTCCCACACCGACTCGCGCGAGAGCGAGCTGGCGGTGCTGTGCTCCCCCGCCCTAGCGGACGGGCTGCGCAGCCTCGACGTGCAGCTCGTGCTGCCCTCGGAGGTCTGAGGTGGCGAGCGGCGCCGACGTGCGGACGATGTACGGCTACATCTACGGCAACTGGAGCACGATGATCGTGTGCGCCTACGCCGAGCTGGGCATTGCGGACCGTCTGGGCGCCGGCCCGCGGACGGTGGGCGAGCTGGCCCAGGACACGGGGACCGACGCGGATGCGCTCGCCCGCATGCTGCGGTGCGCGGCCGTCCTGGGCCTGCATCGGACGGGCGCCAATGGCCGCCTCGAGCTCACGGGGTTGGGGGCGCTGCTGGCCAGCGACGGCGACGCCAGCCTCCGCGCGGTGGCCCGGCTGAACGGCGCGGACTATCGTCACCTGCCGTGGGGGAGCCTGCTGGAGTACCTGGGCACGGGCAGCGGTGAGGGCCTGTCGCCGACCTGGGAGCACGGCTCGCTGGATTACTTGAAGCACCGCCCGGCGCAGCTGGAGATCTTCGAGGACGCGATGACAGCCCTGAGCCGCCTGGCGCCGGGCGGCGCCAACGAGAATCAGGTGATCGCGCGCGCGGTGGATTTCGGGCAATATTCCCGGATCATGGACGTCGGCTGCGGCAACGGCGCGCTGCTGACGGCGATCCTCGAGGCGCACCCGTCATGTCGGGGCGCGATGTTCGACCTGGAGTACGTCCTGGCCGACGCCCCCGTGCCGCCTTCGCTCGCGGATCGCCTGGAGAAGGTCGCGGGCGATTTCCGCGAGGAAATTCCGTCGGGCTACGACGCGTACCTCATAAAGAACGTCCTCCACAACCACCCGGAACGCCGCTGCCTGACCCTGTTGCGCAACATCCGCGACGCCATGGCGTCCACCGGGCCAGCCACCCGCTTCCACCTCTTCGAGTTCCTCATGCCAGAAACCCCATCCGGCACGGCCCCCTTCACGGACCTCAACTTGAACCTCCTGGTAGACGGCACCATCCGCACCCGCCCGGAGATGACCACGCTCCTCTC
>VGFD01000890.1 GCA_016868975.1 Armatimonadota bacterium
TGGAGGTGGCGGCGTTCTCCACGGGCCTGCGGCGGGCCTTGCAGCCCTTGCTCCCGGCTTACGGCCAGGCCGCCAACCCCCTCGACCTGACCGCCCAGTTCCGCGGCAACGGCGCGCGCCGGCTGGCCCGCCTGCTGCGTGAGAGCGGCGAGGTCGACGCGGTGATCTGCTCGGTGGTGTCGTGCGATTACCCCGCGGTGGCGCGCTGGCTGGCCGCGGAGGGGCTCCCCGTGGTGGGGCACGCGGTGGACGCGCCGCTCACCCGGCGGGCCATGCGCGCTGCGAATATTCCGCTGCTGGCCTCGGTGGAGCGCTGCGCGCGCGCCCTGGCACTGCTTGCTCCCAGGAAGGCGGGGTGATATAACTGGGCGGTATGGGGCTCGATTGTCTGCTGGTCCACGTGCCGAAGTTCAACAGCGCCTACAAGCCGTTCGGCGAGATGATGTTCATCAATCTCCTGCCGATGGGCTTGCTGGCCATGGCCGATCTGCTTGATCGCGAGGGGCACTCGTGCCGGGTCAAGCACCTCGGGGTGGAGTGGATAGAGGACCGCGCCTTCCGCATCGAGGAGGCGCTGGCCCAGGCGCCACCGCGCGTGGTCGGCATGCCGCTGCACTGGCACCACCAGTCCTACGATGTCATCGAGACCGCGCGGCGCATCAAGGCGCGCTGCCCGGACACTTTCGTGGTGCTGGGCGGCTACACCGCCTCCTATTTTCACCAGGAAATTCTCCGCGAATTTCCCTTCGTGGACGCGGTGATCAAGGGGGACGGCGAGATTCCCCTGCTGCGCTTGATGGAGGCGCGCAAGGCTGGCGGCACCGAGTATTCCGAGGTGCCCAACCTGACCTGGCGCAACGGCGAGAAGGTGGTCTCCAACCCCTTCGGCTACGTGGCCACGACGGCCGACATGGAGAAACTCTGCTTCACCAATTTTGACCTGCTCGATCACCACGACGTGTACGTGCAGGAAATGGGCCTGCCCTACGTCTACCTCAAGGGGCTCAGCAAGAAGGGCAACCGCGCGTTGATCCGCAAGACCACGCGCATGCTGCTGATGGAAGTCGGGCGCGGCTGCCCGACCCAGTGTACCTGGTGCGGCGGCGGCAGCGAGGGGCACAAGATGCTCTTCGGCCGCAAGAAGATCGTTTTCCGCTCCCAGGACTCGGTCATGCGCTCGATTTACGACGCGAAGAAATACGGCTTCGACACGCTGGGAATTTTCTTCGATCCGACGCCGCCGCGGCCGCAGTACTACCTGGACCTGTTCGCCCGCATCCGCGCCGAGAAACTCGACTTTCACTGCTACTTCGAGTGTTGGGGGCTTCCCCATCCGGACCTGGTGGAAGCATTTCACCAGACGTTTCCTTCCCCCGAATCGGTCATGTCGATTTCTCCGGAGTCGTGGAGCGAGCGGGTGCGCAAGGCCAACAAGGGATATTTCTACACCAACGAGCAATTGCTCGAGGCACTTGCCCACATGGATCGTCTGCGGGTTGGGATCGACCTGTTTTTTGCGGTGGGCGTGCCCGGTGAGACTGAAGACGACTTCATGGAGACGGTGGCCGCCATGCACGATCTCCGCAAGCGCTTCAAGAGCATCCAGGAATTGATGCTGTTCACCATCGAGATGGAGCCGGCCTCGCCGCTGCACGAGAATCCGGAGCGCTTCGGCATCGTCACCGTGCGTCGCACCTTCATGGATTATTATCGCTCCCACGAGGGCAAGAGCCGCCCCCTGACGGCGCTGGGCTACGCCCTGCCCGGCTTTTTC
>VGFD01000891.1 GCA_016868975.1 Armatimonadota bacterium
GTTTCCCATCGACGCCCGGCTCGGCGAGATGCTCGAGCAGGTGCAGCACCAGCTCTTCGTGGTCGGCGCGGATCTGGCCACGCCGGCCGACATCCCCGGAACCCGCGTGGAGACGGTGGAAATTGCGGCGCTTGAGGCGTACCTCGAAGAATTACTCGAAGATCTCGATCCGCTGAAAGAATTCGTTCTTCCGGGAGGCGGCCCGGCCGGCGCTTTCTTGCAGCTGGCGCGCGCCGTGGCCCGGCGCGCCGAGCGCAGCGCGGTGGCCTTGCAGGAGGTTGAACCGGTTGGGGCCGAGGTGATTATCTATCTGAACCGCCTGTCCGATTTTCTCTTCGTGCTGGCGCGGGCGGCGAATCACCGGGCCGGGGCCGCGGAAACCCTCGCGGTTTTCAAGAAGAAAGGAAATTGAGATTTGTCCATCGACCCTCCCGGCGAGCCGTCGGTCAACCCCTCTCCCTCCGAGCAGCCGCACAGCATGGCGCCCCTGCAGCCGCCCATCGAGGACGCGGCGCCCGAGGAGCCCGGCCGCCGGGCCTCCGAGACCGAGGCCGAGCAGCACCACATCGTAATGCCCAACGACGCCAATCCGCTGGGGACGGTGTTCGGCGGCCGCGTCATGGAGTGGGTGGACATCGTGGGCGCCATTTCCGCGCAGCGCCACTGCCGGGCGCCGGTGGTGCTGGCCGCGCTCGACGACATGCAATTTCTCCACCCGATCATGGTGGGCCACATCGCAGTCCTCAAGGCGCGCGTGAACTGGGTGGGAAATACCTCCATCGAGGTGGGGGTGAAGGTGACGTCGGAAAATCCCCTGACCGGGGAATTGCGGCAGACCAGCAAGGCGTATCTCACCTACGTGGCGCGCAACGAGGAGGGGCGCGCGGTGCGCGTTCCGCGGCTCATTCTCGAAACCGACGAGGACCGGCGGCGCTTTGCCGATGGCGCTGAGCGCCGACGCGAGCGACTTCGCCGCGCGGGACGCGAGGAGACGTAATGGCCAGAAAATCCGTCGCCGCAAAAGCGTCCGTCGTGGAGGCCGTGGAGACCGTCCCCTACGATCCGCTGACCTGGCGGGATCCGAAGGACGAGGCCGAGGCCGCCGCGCTTTCTCCGCTGCTTCGCCAGTATTTCGCAATCAAGCACGCGCACGCGGGCTGCCTGGAATTGATGCGGGTCGGGGATTTCTACGAGGCGTACGGCGAGGATGCCATCACCACTTCGACGGCGCTGGAAATTGTGCTCACCAGGAAAGACGCCGGCAACGGCGGAAAAATCCCCATGGCCGGCGTGCCGTTCTTCTCGGTCGAGCAATATCTGCGCGGGCTGGTGACGCGAGGATTTCGCGTGGCACTGGTTGAGCAAGTGGAGGATCCCAAGCTCGCCAAAGGGCTGGTGAAGCGCGACGTGCTGCGGGTGGTGACCTCCGGCACGGTGCTCGATCCGCAAATGCTCGACGAGCGACGCAACAACTTCATCGCGGCGCTGGTGCGCGGGCGGGACGGAATCGGGCTGGCCGTCGCGGACGTCACGACCGGAGAATTCGCCTGCACGCAGCTCCCCGGTGATGAAGCGAAGCGCGTGGTGGACGAGGTGATGCGCTGGCGTCCGGCTGAAGTGGTGCACGACGGGGATCTGCCGGAAATCACCGCGGTGCTGGACACCGAAGGCATCACCCGCACGCACGCCGATCCCCTGGATATCATCGCGTCGGAGCGCGTGCTTAAACAATATTATCGGGTGCCCTCACTGATGGGCTTCGGCGTGTCG
>VGFD01000892.1 GCA_016868975.1 Armatimonadota bacterium
ACGCCGCCGAAAGGTAAACATTTCGCCGGATCCGAAGCCGATGGCCCCACCTACTACAGGGAGGTGACAGGGAGGTGCCGCGATGCACGAGCTGATTTCGGAGCTTCTTGAAGTGACGTCCAGCGAGATGCCCATCGTCTCGCTGTACATGGACACCCGTCCCGGCGAGGCCGGACGCACCCAGGGCCGCCGCCACCGAGGCGGATTCGTGTGGCTGAAGGCGCGCCTCGCGGAAGTGGCCGGCCTTCTGCCCCAGCGCGGAAAAGCGCACGACAGCTTCCGCCACGACGGCGAGCGCATCCACCGCTTCATCGAGGACGAGCTCGCGCCGGCCACCCAGGGACTTGCCATCTTCGCCTGCCACGCGCGCAACCTGTTCATCGCCCACCAGTTTCAGCTCCCCTTCGACAACGAGCTGGTCGTGGACGAAGTGCCCTACGTCTACCCGCTGGCCCGCCTCCTCGACGGCCACCACGCCTTTGCCGCGGTGCTTGCCGACAGCGAGCACGCGCGCATCTACAGCGTCGCGCTCGGCAAGAAGACGGAGGCGGTGCGCTTCCACCATCCCGTCGAGCGCGCTTCCGGCCCCACGGCTGGCCGCCATTCCGGAGCCGCGGCGGTGGGCAGCGGAGACGCCTTCGGCACCTCGCGGCTGCGCTTCCAGCGCTACCTTGAGGGGCACGTGGAGCACCACCTGCGAAACGTCGTGGAGCACCTCGAGCGGATCATCACGACCGACCGCCTTACCCGCATCGTGCTGGGCGGCAGTGACGCCATCACCGCCGAGCTGCTCCGGCTGCTCCCAAGGCATCTTCAAGAGCGCGTGGTGGACCGCGTCCACCTGGAGCCGGACACCCCCGAGAACGAGGTCGTCCGCAAGACGATGCGCGTGCTCGAGGACGGCATGGGCCGCGAGCGCGCGCGTCGCGTCGACTGGCTGTGCCAGGAGGACCTCACCGAGGGGCTCGGCGTCATCGGCCTGGGGCGCACGCTCCGCGCGCTCAACGAAGGGAACGTGGACGCCGTCATCTTCTCCTCTGGATTCGACGCCCAGGGGTTCCTCTGCGGCGCGTGCGACCAGCTCCAGGAGTATGCGGCGGAGGGCAACCACTGCCGCTACTGCGGCGCGGCCGGGGTAAAGATCCTCACCGACCTGCGGGAAGCGGTCACGACACGCGCCGAGCGCATGGGCGCGCGCGTTGAGGAAGTGGACAGGCACCCCATTCTCAGCGGCTCGGGAGGCGTGGGCGCGGTGCTTCGCTTCCGCCACGCGCCCCAGGCCATCAGCGTCCGCTAGAGGAGAGCGGCCGAAAAAGCCGCTCCGATCAAAAGCACGGACCACTTTGAACGTGAGCCCGTTCAGCACGGTCCGGCGCGGAACAGCCGGGTCGCGATGAGGCCAAAGAAGCGGGGCGGCGATCCGCTGCCGCCAAAGCGCCAGCCCACGTGCTGCTGGCACTTCGCGCAGAGCGCCAGCGACCACGCATAGCCGGGAAACCAGGTCGCGTCCAGCGTCGGGTCGCCGATAAAGGCGCAGCCCGGCGCGTCCGAGTAGCACGCCACGTGGAACGAATAGCCACCCGGATTGCGAAAGGTGTGCTCGTGCCGACCCAGCATCTCGATGGCCTGCTTCGGAGTGGTCAGCACGTGCTGGCACGCACGGCAGAGCACGACGCGGGCCCTCTCGGCGGCGGGCTCGGCAAGGTCGTCTGGGCGAGGCTCGATCACCCGGTCCATGCCGAGGTTCCGCATGC
>VGFD01000893.1 GCA_016868975.1 Armatimonadota bacterium
AGGCGAAGGCCGGCTCACGGCGGAAGTCGCGGCGCGCCTGCCTCGGGGAGAAATTCTCGGCCTCAACGCTTCGGAAAACATGATCTCGCTGGCCCGCGCAAATCATCCCGACGTTCAGTTCGTGCACGGTGATGCACGCGGGATGGGTTTCTCCGAGGAATTCGACGTCGTAATCTCCTTTAACGCCCTGCACTGGGTGCGCGCGCAGGAGGAGGCGCTGCGCGCGATCCATCTGGCGCTCAAGCCCGGGGGGCTCGCACTTCTCCAGATGGTGGGGCACGGCGAGCGGCACTCGCTGGTACATGCCTTCGTGCAGGCTTCGCGTGCAGAGCCCTGGGCGCAGTACTTTCAGGGGCCCGAGGAGCCGTACTTGCACGCCTCGCCGGAAGCCTACCACGCGCTGGCCCTGGGCGCGGGCTTCGAAAGCGCGGATGTGACGATGCCGATCTACCGCTGGGATTTCAAAGCGGACCGCTTCTTCGCGCACTACGGCGAAGTGACGTTCGTCGAGTGGACGCGCCACGTCCCGGAGGCGCGGCGGGACGGCTTCGTGCACGCCGCGCTGGAGATCTACCGCAACGAGTTGCCACCCGAGGATCGCAACGTGTACACCATCTACCAGCTCAAAGCCGCGCTGCGCAAGCCTGGTCTCGGCAGTCCGGTCCGTAGTGAGGAGGGACCCGACAGCGAACCAGCAGAGGGAAAGCCTGACCGGGGTTGAACCCCAGCGTTTCATGCAAGCCGTAATCATGGACTGGGACGGCGTGATCGCCGACTCACTCGGTCATTTCATGGGGCTTTACCAGCGCGTCTGCGACCGCTTCGGCCGCGGCACGCCGCCCTGCGATGCGCCGAGCTTCCGACGCTGGTACAATCCCCGCTGGGAGCGGAATTACCTGGCGATGGGCTACACCGAGGAGGAGCTGCCGGAGGTGCTGGGGTACGCGGTCAGCCTCGTCGACTACTCCGAGGTCCCACTCTTCGCGGGCGCGGTGCGCGCCATACGCGAGGTTTCCCGGGACGTGCCGCTGGCCATCTGTTCGACCACCGATTCGCGGCTGATCCGCGACCGGCTGGCGAAGGAAGGCCTGGACGCGCACTTCCAGGTCATGATCGGCGGCGAGGACGGCGGCAGCGACAAGATTTCCCGTTATCGGCTGGCGGCGGAGTCGGTGGGCGCGGAGCCGCGGCGTTGCGTGGCGGTCGGCGACACCGTCCTGGATGTCGAGTCGGCGCGGCACTGGGGCATGAGAACGATTGGCGTGACCTACGGCTGGAGCCATCCGGAACTGGTGGAGGCGGCGGCGCCCGACGTGCTAGTACGTGACCAGACCGCGCTGACCGACGCCATCCGACAGGCGCTCAGGCACGGGTCGGCATAGTCGAGGCCATCTTTATAGGGGCCGCTTGATGCGGCCGACACGCTCAAAGGGAGAATCGGATGCAAGAGAAGGTCGCACCGGAAGCCGCCACCGCGCGCATGCAGTGGGCCTCGGCGCTGGGCGTCGGCTCCACGCTGGAAGACGCGATCGTCGCGGCCAGCGGAAGAGTCACATCCCGACTGGGGCCCGAGCCCGTCGACCTGGTTTTCGTCTTCGTTTCGTCGACCTATCGCGACACCTACGAGCGCGTGCCAGGTTTGTTGCGCGAGCATCTGGATCACCGCACCTTGCTGGGATGCTCCGGCGGCGGCGTTATCGGCGGCGGCGAAGAAGTGGAGTTCTCGCCGGCGGTGGGCATCACTGCG
>VGFD01000894.1 GCA_016868975.1 Armatimonadota bacterium
ACGTAGTTGCGGCCTTCCTCGAAGGCCAGAATGCGCGCGCGCCACAGGTATGCGTTCGCGGTGAGAACGCCGACCCACGTCTTCGGCTGGACGGCATAGCTCATATCCAGCCCGAACTGGGTGTAGTCGCCTTCCGCTTCCAGAAGAAAGCGCTGGTTGGGCGCGGGCTTTACCGAGAAGTAGGCCGGCACGCTGATGGTGGACAGGCTGCTGTTTCCCGGCAGGACGACCGGAACGCGGCTGGCGCCGTACAGGGCCGTGGGATCCGGAGCCAGGGTTCCGAAGCCGAAACCCTGCTCCTTGCCGAGAATCATCTGCCCACCGGTGGGCCCCTGTATGGTCTCTTCGGCGCGGGCGGGCGTGGCTAACAGCAACAGGAGAAGGGCGGTGAGGAGCAGCCTTCGCATGGGCGGAGGTCCCTTTTCTTGGACGAAGCACCTGCCTGCGGCGAAGGAGGCGTCGTGGCGCTCCGAAGTGACACGCCGCCTTCGACGGCCGCTACAATTCGCTCCTACGCGCGATCAGCGGGCGACCTGCCACGCCTCGTCGGCGGCGCAGGACTTCAGGTACTCGTTCATCGCCAGCGCGAACGCCTGGCCACGGCCGGCTGGATCCTTGCGCTTCACCGGGACGCGGATTTTTCCGATAACTACCTCGTCGCCGCCCTGCTCCACTTTCTGGTTGCCGTGCTGGGCGTCCAGGCGGGCGATGACGCGCTCCAGGTCGTCGTTCACGGTCATGTTCATGGCCAGCCACGCGGCAAGCCCCTCAAGGGATTCGTCAGGATGATCCCACAGGCGCGCGCTCAATTTCTCGAACGCCAATCGGGTGCGCTCGCGGCGATCGAGAGTCGCGATGCGCAGCGTCTTCCAGGCGCGGCCGGCCTCGTCGAGCGTGGTGCGCGGATGGAGTCCGCTGGTGACGAACGCGTAATCCTCGGGGACGTTTTTCGCGCCGTCCTCGGACAGCGCCCAGTACAGTTTCTCGCGCGAGGCGAAATCCTCGGCGCCGACCGGCACGGTGAGAAAATCCATCACCTTGCGCAGCGTGGACTCGTCACCGATTTCCGCGTAGCGCTTGAGGCGCGACACCGCGGCATCCCCGGTCTCGGCGGCCCAGTCGCGCAATTCTCCGTAGAGCGAATCCGCCTTGCGCGAGTGCTTCGCCAGCGCGGCCAGCACCTCGGCGTGCTCGGCCAGCGAGTCCCCCGGCTGCATGCGCCGCTCCAGGCTCTGCAAGAGCGAAATCGCATCGTCGACATCTTGATTGGCGCGCAGTAAGGCCAGCAGCGCCCGGCAGCGCTCCGGCCCGGTTTCCGCCTGCAGCGCACGCCACGCATCGAGCGCCCTTGCCGGCCGACTGGTCGCCTCCAGCAGTGACGAAAAATCGTTCAGCCGCGTGATCGCGTCCGCGCGGTCACGAGACGGCGCCAGAACCTCCAGCCGCAGCGGCTCCAGGATCGACTCGGGCTCCTTTTTCGCCGCCATGCGCCCGACGAGATCCGCCTGATCGGCGCCGCAGCCCAGGCGCAGCAATTCGCGGGCCAGCAGGATGGACTCCCGGTGACCGTCCTCCAGCGGCTTCAGCGTGGCGACCAGCCGCTCCAGCCAGCCGTCGACCTGAGGATCCATGCGCGTGGCGGCGTCCGCCGTGGAAGCGTGTCCCCCCGCCCGCAGGAAGCGCACGTAGCGCGCTTCGTCCTTCGTCTGCGCGAGATCCTCGTAGGCACGGCGGGCCTCGCCGGA
>VGFD01000895.1 GCA_016868975.1 Armatimonadota bacterium
AGAATCCGCACCATACCATTCTGCGCGATCTGGAGGGCCATGGACAGTAAGACGGTTGCGATCATCGGCGCCGCGTCCAGCCTGGACGGCCTCTCCCTGCGCGACTGCTGGAACGGCCCCATGGGCGGGGGCTGTGGGCCGGAGAACCCGCCGCCGGGCGCGTCCACCCTCGTGGAAGTGGTCGCCGCCGCACTTGAGGATGCTGGCAGCCGGGGCCCCTTCGCGTTCCAGCAAACCATCGGGGTGGCTTGTGCCGGCGCCGATCCGGCTGCGATCGCGACTGCCTTGCGGCTGGACGGTCCGCGGGAATCCGGCAACGACCTGCTCGACCTCCTCAGCCTCGCCTCGGCGCACGTCCTGCGCAGGGCCGCGGACACCATGGTCGTCTGCGTCGCGGAGGGCCGCGACAACGCCGCCGTCGTGCTGCGCCGCTACCGCGAGTCGTGGCGCAGCGGGCTGCACCTTTACGCGCTGGTGCGGGGCTGCGGCGTGACCGACGCCCTGCCGACCTCCACGACCATGCTGGAGATCGTGGACAGCTGCGAAGTCCCCGGCAGCGGTCAGGTGGAAGCCTGCTGGGTCGGGTCGTGGAGCCGGGGCGGGAAATCCGCGGCCATTCACGCGATGGCATCCCTCCTGCGCACTGCTCTGGCCGTGCACGACCGCATCCTGCCGACCTCCTTTCCCCGCGGCGAGGAGCGATCGCTCCCACCCGGCCGCCATTTCATGACCGCCGCGCCGCGCCCCTGGTTTCACGGGAACGAGCTCCGTCCGAGGCGGGCCGCCGTCGTCCAGGGCAGCCGCGCCGCGCTGCTCGAAGAACCGCCGCGCAGCTACCTCGACAGCATCCGCCGCAAAGCCGACGCCTGGCCCTGCGAGCTCTTCCTTCTGGCCGCGCCCGACCGGACCGCCCTGCTGGAGCGCGTGCGGCAGTTGGCGACGCTGCTGGCGGGTGAGATGCCGCGACTTTCCGACCTGGCCGGCGCGCTGGCCGCCGCGGACCTCGGCGGGCCCTGCCGGCTCGCCATGCTGGCCTCCACCGCGGAGGCGCTTCGCGCGCTGCTCCACACCGCTGAGGAGAAACTCGCCGACCCGTCGACCACCCGGCTCCGCATGCCCGGCGCCATCTATTTCGGGGACGGCAGCACCGCCCCGGACCGCGTCGCCCTGCTTTTCCCCGGCAACGGATCGCAATACGTCGGCATGCTGCACGACGTATGCCTGGCCCTGCCCTCCGTCCAGGCCTGGCTGGACTACTTCGACGAGAGCCTTGCGGACGGCGGAATGACGCCCAGCCAGGTGTTCTATCCGACGCCCGGGCTGGCCGTCGACCCCGAGCATCCGGTGGCGCGAAAGCTTCTCACCCTGGCCGAGACCGGCGGCCAGGCCACGGTCATGGTGAGTCTCGCGCTCAACGAGTTGCTGGTGGAGCTCAGGGTTCCCCACGACGTGGTGGCGGGCTTCAGCATCGGCGAGGTCTCGGCGCTGGTGGCGTCGGACGTGCTGCGGCTGCGCCAGGCGCGGGACATCCTGAGCGCGATCAGCGAGCTGGTCGTGCGCCCCACGGATCTCATCCACGGGGAGCGTCCGCGCTATCCGCTGCTGGTCGTCCAGCTTCCCGAGCGCAAGCTGCTCGACGAAGTGCTCGCCGCCAGCAGCGAGGCGCTCTACGTGGCCCTGGACTGCTGCCCGAGCCAGGTCGTCCTGTGCGGATCGGAGAAGGCCATCGCGGCCGCGGAG
>VGFD01000896.1 GCA_016868975.1 Armatimonadota bacterium
TCATTCT
Organism: Armatimonadota bacterium; assembly: GCA_016868975.1. Lineage (GTDB taxonomy): Bacteria > Vulcanimicrobiota > Xenobia > RGZZ01 > RGZZ01 > VGFD01. Next base: position 8 of record VGFD01000896.1, read on the forward strand.
CGCCGGGGGATCCTTCGCTGCGGCTTTCCATGACAATAATTGGTCAAGCGGCCCCCAATGCGGGGTTGGGTGCGGGTGGGTCGTGTTTGACGAGGGTGTAGCCGAGGTCCTGGGCGCGGCGGGCGAGGTTTTTGACCACCCGCTCCTGGTAGGCGGTCTCATAGTAGTCTTGGCCCCGTTCGACATAGGGAAGGCCATGGAGGAGCATACTGTAGAGGATGCGCGCCAATTTGTAGGCGGTGGCGGTGATCGCTTTGGGCATGCCGCGCTGGGCCGCTTTCCGGCGCAGGAAGGCGCCCAACGCGCTGTGGGAGTGATGCAGCGCCTGGGCCGCGACCCGCAAGGCCGCCGCCGCCCGGTTGGCGGTGGGCAGGGTGCGGCGACTCAGCACCTTGCCCCCGCTCACCCGGTTATTGGGCGCCAGCCCCAGCCAGGAACCGAAGTGCTTGGCGCTGAGCCATTTGGTCATATCCAGCCCGGTCTCGCTCAGCACTTTGAGCACGGTGTGCGCTTCCAGCCCTTTCACCCGGGTGAGATCCACCCCGGTCAGCCGGAACAGCTCGGCGGTGGCGTCAAAGTGCAGGTCGTGCCGATCCGCCCGCCGCGGCTTGCCCCGGGGCAGCGGCTGCCCGGCGCTCTGGTCCGGGAAGGTCTGCAGGTGCGCCTGGATGCGCGCGTCGCAGGCCGCGATCTGCGCTTCGTAGGCCTCCACCAAGGTGAGCGCCTGCCGCAGCGCGAAGAGGTGCTCCTCCCGCCAGTCCCCTTCCAGCGCGCGGGCGATCACCGTCGCCGGGTGCGTGCAGCCCGGGTCGCGCAGCGCCGCCAGCCGCTGGGGGTCCCGCTCCCCCTCCAGGATGGCGCGGATGATGCGCAGGCCGGTGGCGCCGGTGATATCGCTCAGCACGTACTGCAGCTGGACGTTCATTTGCACCAGCGCCTTCTGCATGTGCTGCACGTGCTGGCCCACCCCACGCACCAGCATGGCCCGCTGCCGCAGGTAGCTGCGCAGTACACAGATCTCGTCCGCCGGCCGGAAGGCGCCGGCCAGCAAGCCGTAGCTGTGCAGCTGTTGCAGCCACTGGCAGTCCGCCACGTCGCTCTTGCGCCCGGGCACGCGCTTGAGCTGGCGGGCGTCCACCAGCTTGACCTCGAAGCCGCGCTCCTCCAGCACCTGGAACACCGGGATCCAGTACACCCCGGTCGACTCCATCGCGACGGTCTCCACCCCGCAGGCGCGCAGCCAGTCGGCCAGCCGATACAGGTCGCCGGTGAAGGCGGCGAACGTCCGCACCGGCTCCGGGTCGCAGTCGGCGGGCACCGCCACATAGTGGGTCTCCCCCCCGATATCAATCCCGGCCGCGTGCGGGTTCACCGTCGGCAGCGCCGCGCGGCCGCGCTGCCCTCGCTGGGGCGCTTTCGCCATCTGCTTGCCTCCTCGCCTCACGGGGCGTGTTGGGGCCGGACAGTGGGGAACCAGCTACAAGACAATCTTTCCACCGGGATCCCTTGCGGGTCACCACCGAGTTCGTCGCATGTTCCCCAAGACCAAGCTCAGGACAGGGTCCACGTGGGCGCCAGTGCCGCTCCGGCCTTCTGGCTGCCCGGCCGGCCCGCAGCTTATCATGACCCCGCGCCCTTGTCATCTTCGACTTCCGGCAGCGCCGCGCTGCCTACGAAGCTCAGGATGACAGGAACATCGGCTCCTATGAACGAAGCGGCCGGCCGC
>VGFD01000897.1 GCA_016868975.1 Armatimonadota bacterium
CGTCGCTCGCCTCTTTCACCCGGCCGGTACGACCGTCGAGGGGACTGAAATCTCGAACGCCGGACTGGTCTGCGGGACGCAGGATAATGGCTCGGTCCGAGAGGGTCATGTCTGGATCGCAAATGGAGCCTTTCATTTGAGCACTGGCCTTCTTCCCGGGCGGAGCCGCAGCTTCCTCTACGGCCTGAACTATGGGGGCACGACTGCTGGTCACAGCGATGGCGGTGGCCACCTTGAACGGGCAATCATCCATACCGAGACTGCCGGTATTACGGATGTTTCCGGAGGCTGGCGAAGCATCGCCACCGCGATCAATGACACGGATCGCTTCTGCGGGTGGCGAGTGGACGGGCCGTTCCGTGCCTATGTCCATGACGGGCTCTCCAGCGCCACGGCAGCGGACGCGCTCCAGAGCGTCTGGGGGCTGCTCACCGTCGCCCTCTCGCTGAACAACAACGGTCAGGTTGTCGGGTATGACCGGGATGGGGCCAACAACACCCACGCCGCTCTTTGGTCACCCAACGGCACCAGTCTTCCGGGCGGCGCCGGCCACGACCTCAATCTCGTGATCAACGGTCCCGCGCCAAGCAGCGCCGAGCACATCAACGACCTGGGGGAGATTGTCGGCTGGGATGGCTACGTGCAGCGGGCCTTTCGGTGGAATGATCTGGATGGGGTCACCTATCTCGCCCCTGCCGGCCTGTTGAGTAACGCCCAGAGCATCAACGCGCACGGCGTAGCCGTCGGCTGGGACGACGTCGGTACGCTCCGGGCAGTCAGCTTTGACCCGGTTCTGGGTCCCCGCTATCTCGACACGCTGATCGGATCCGTGTCGGGCGTGACCCTCCGAGAAGCGGTGGACATCAACGACGCGGGGCAGATCCTCTGTCGAGGGCTCGCGCTGGACGGCGGGAGTTGGGTCGCCACGAGCTTCGTACTCACCCCCGTCCCCCAGGCCCGCCTCGCCTCGATCACGGTGACACCGTCCGCGGTAGTGGGCGGCGAGAACGCCTCCGCAGTGGTTTCCCTGGACTCGCCGGCGCCGCCGGGGGGCGTGGTTGTGAACCTGGCCAGCAGTGACCCGGCCATTGCTCAGGTCTCCACCTCGACCGTTTTTCTCCCAGAAGGGATCACATCGGTCTCGTTTGTCGTCACGACCTTGCCCCAGGCAGCGGACGAGACCGCAGCGATCACGGCATCCGCCGCCGGAGTCACCCGCGCGGCCGCGCTGACGGTGGAAGCCCCAACCCCGACCAGCGTCAGCCTGAACCCCGCCAGTGTGCGCGGCGGCCAGGACTCGATGCTGACGGTCACCCTCTCGGGAGCTGCCCCGCCCGCCGGCCTCTCCCTGGCGCTAACAAGCAGCAGCCCGGAAGCTTCCGCTCCTGCCGTACTCCCCGTTGATGGCGGCGCGACGCAGGCCTCCACAACGGTCGGCACCACTCCTGTTGCCCTCGACCGTTTCGTTACGCTCACGGCAACCTACAACGGGGTTTCTGCGGAAGGCACCCTGGCGATTGCGGCGCCCCGGATCTCCCTGCTCGCCGTAAGTCCCACGTCTGTCTATGGCGGGTTTGGCGCGACGGGAACGGTCACGCTCGACTCGGTTGCCCCTGCCGGAGGACTGCCGCTCACGCTCGGCGCCAACAGCCCGGCGGCGCAGGTACCCCCGACGGCCACGGTGCCGGGCGGGCAGACTTCCGTCAGCTATCCGGTGACGACCACCCCGG
>VGFD01000898.1 GCA_016868975.1 Armatimonadota bacterium
GGCACGCCGACGCCGACCGGGACGCTCGTCCTCAACACGTCCGACACGTCCGGCGTGCGGGCCGCGCGCGCGGTCACGCTGCCGACCGGCGCGCGATTTTTCCGTTTCACGGGACGCGATCCGCATGACACCAAATTCTTTCTGGCGTTGCTGGCCATCCAGCCGCAGCTGCAGGTGCCGAATATTCCCACTTCGGTCGTCACCGTACAGGTGGACGTGCTGTCTCAGCAGACAGGGCCAACGCTCGCTTCATTCGTGACGCCGGCCAGCTTTACCGGCGGTGCCACCGTCACCCTGACGGATCCGCCCTACGTGGACGAGAGCGACCCGCTGCAGCGCCGCTTCGCCTTCTTGGGCTGCAACCGCGTCAACAAGGAGCAGAAGGAGGACTACGCCAGCACCGCCAACGAGCAGCAGCTGCTGCAGGATCTGAGGGAATTTCCGCTGCACAGTCCGCCCCCGCGATATTTTTTCTTCACCGGGGATATCGTGCTGAACTTAGAGGATGATCCGAATACGCTTCAGCAGCAGCTGTACCACTGGCATAACGCCATGGACAGGGCGGTGCAGGACTCGGGGACGCAGATGGTCGCCATCGCGGGCAACCATGAGATGCTGACTCAGCGCAAAACCAATCACACAAAAGTAGAGATTCCCAATCCGCCCACCGGGGCGGTCTTCATGTCGGAAATGGCGCAGTACATCCCCTCCAGCGACGGGCCGACCATGGATTCCCCCAACCTGGACGAACTGCAGCGCGACGAGAGCCGCCTGTCTTTCACGTTCCAGAGCGACGCGCTGTTCTTCATCTGCGTCAATACGGAGACGTACAAAGGCGGCGAAACCTCCGGGGACACCGGCCTGGTGCCGCTGGCATGGCTGGAGCAGAAGCTGGAAGCGGCGCAAGCGGACGTGTCGGTGCAGCACATTTTCGTCCTGGGTCATAAGCCGGTCGGATCCGCCAAGGACGGTGACGACGATCTTCAGAATACCATAAACCCGCTTCAGGCGCTGCTCTTCTATCGGGCGCTGGCGCAGACGCCGAAAGTGCGCGGCTACCTGACGGCGCACGCGCACATGTGGGAGTGGGGCGTCCCGCCCAACGCGCCGCCCGGCAGCACCCTGCCGCAGGTGATCGCGGGCAACGGCGGCAGCGAGACGAATTCTCTGTTCCAGCCGCCCCACTCGTATTTCGGCTACAGCCTGGCGGGCGTGACGCAGGGCGGATCGGTGGTGATCGAGTCATGGGGGCGGCCCGTGCCGGACCCTTACTCGGCGAATACAACGCAGCCAGCCTCGACGCTGCGGGCACGCTTCACGTTGTACGACGCCCCCTGACTCGTTCATTCAAGAAAGGAGCAGATGACAGATGGACATCGATCAATACTTCGCCCTGCACACCAGCGCCGCGGACACCAAAGTGGCGCACAAGACGTGGAAGGAGCAGGAGAAGCGCTGCACGTGGATGCTCGAGGAGATGCTGGAAAAAGGCCACGAAGGCCTCACCAGGGACGAACTGCGCGAAGCGCTCATCATGATGCACAAGACGCACACCGCGCACGTCAACGCCATCGCGGCATTGTTCATGCACGAGCGCCCGCGCGGCTAGGTTATGGGGAGTCACGCCGTCGTCCAGGCAGTGATGCAGGATCTGGCGGAAATCCGAGCGCCATTTGCCGAAATTGTCGTTCACGTAGATGGCCGGAATGCCCAGACGGCGGAT
>VGFD01000899.1 GCA_016868975.1 Armatimonadota bacterium
GGCACTGCCGGCAATCCACCGCCTCCGGAGAATTCGTCTCGCCGCAGGCGGCGCAGCGCACCAGGGCCAGCTCCGGCAACGGCGTGCCGCAGGTCGTGCAGGAGGGCGCGGTGAGATCGATCTCCCCCTCGCACATGGGACACTTCAGGGACTCGCGCTGCGTGGCCGTGGCCGGCACCCCCGTTCGGTGGATGAAAGGGGTTTCGGTCCCGCCCGGTTACCTCCCTGTCGGGAACAGGCCGTTCAGCGCGGCGTTGTTGGCGCGATGCGTGTCGAGTGCTTCGGCCAGCGACTCCGCGATGCGCTCGCGGGTGTCGGGATCGGCCAGCCGCAGGGCGTCCGCGGTGTTGGAGATGTACGCGGTCTCGACCAGCAGCGCGGGGACTTTGGTCCGTCGCAGCACAGCGAAACGGTTGCGAATCGGACCCTTGTTGGCGAACCCGTGGGGCACCAGCGAGCCGTTCAGCGCGCGCGCCAGTTCGTAGTCGCCTTCCTTGTACCAGTGGAACGAGCTGCCGTTGTGCACGCTGGAGTGCGCCGCGTTGCAGTGGATGCTGACGAACAGGTGCGCGCCGTTGCGGTTGGCCACGTCGGCCCGGGCGCCAAGCTCCATGGCGTCCGGCGAGCGCGCGTAAGTCACGTCGCGATCCGAGTCCCGGGTCAGGAGGACGTTCCAGCCGCGCCGCTGGAGCGCGTCGCGCAGCCGCAGCACGATGTCCAGGGTGATGTCGCACTCGCGGAGGCCCAGGCGGCGGTTGACGGCGCCCGGGTCCGATCCGCCGTGCCCGGCGTCGAGCACGATGGTGGGGCCGTTGCCCCGGCCGAGCGGCTCGTATCCCTGCCCGGTCGATGCGGTGATCGGAAGGACGCTCTCCGAAGCGAAGCGCAGCACCAGCCGCACCCCCGCGTCGTCGGTGAGCTTCACGTCGAAGCCGAAGCCCTTGCCCACCCGGGTTTGGAGCCGCACGAAGGGGAAGGCAGCGGTTTGCATGGCTTGCACCTGCACGTCGGCCATCTCGGCGGCGGGCGGCACGCTGCTCGGGCCGCTCAGGGAGGTCTGCGGGACGTCCACCGTGAGCACGCGGGTCTCCGGGTTGAACCGCCAGAAGTACTGCACCGGGCCGCTGACGTCCGCCATCAGGTACTGATCGCCGCCGCTCCGCCACGCGCGCAGGTTGTTCACCTGCTCTCCTTTATAGTCACTGGCGACGCGGAAGCTGGGAATGATGCGCACGCCCGCTTCGGTGAGCAGGAACCGCGAGGTCGCCTCGCCTTTCCACTGCTCCGGCGTCTGGATGAGCACCACGATGGGATCGTCGGCGCCGCCGCTGCCCTCCACCTTCACGTGAACGTCTTCGAGGAAGGTCTCGCGGGGCGCGTCGCCCCAGCGGGCATCCTGCAGCGTGAGGCGCACCGCGGTGCCGGAGGCTCCCGCCCGGTAGTCGAAGGGCGCGCTGGCCCGCAGGACGATCTTGCGATCCCCGCTGTCGCGCACCAGCTCGATTTTTTCAATGACCGCCAGGACCACGTACGCGCCCTCGGCCACGCCCGGCTCGAAGCGGAAATTCAGCAGGTCGGCGAGCGCCTGGGCACGCAGCAGGGGCGCGCCGTCGTCGCCGCTCAGCAGCACGCGCTGGTACGCGATTTCAGTGCCGTTGCGGCTGCCGGTCGGCTCGTCGATGGCCCAGCGGAGGTAGCGCCCGGCGCTGTACAGGGTGGCG
>VGFD01000900.1 GCA_016868975.1 Armatimonadota bacterium
GAGCGCCCGACCTCCGGGACGATTGGTCGATCTGGAGCTCTCAACGAACGGCGTCGACTCGGGGTACAGAGCGATCCAACCGAGGTGGTCCCGCTTTGCCGGCGCCAGTTCTGGTTCATGACAGAACGGACGACGTGCTTGCCGCCTCTGACGTCGTGGTTACGGCATCGGGTACCGCGACAGTGCAGGCGGCGCTCCATGAGCGCCCGATGGTAGTCGTGTATCGGTTGTCGCGGCTCACGTACCGGCTTGGAAAGCCATTTGTCCGCGTGGACACGTACGCAATGGCAAATCTCATCGCGGAAGCGCGTATCGTTCCAGAATTGATTCAGGAAGACTTCACGCCGCAACGCGTGGCTGACGAAACGGTGAGTTTTCTCACCGACAGCGAACGCTACGAAACGACTCGACGGGCCCTTCGCGACGTTCGTTCCAGGCTGGGCGCACCGGGTGCAAGCGGCCGTGCCGCTGACGCGATTCTCCAGGTCGCGGTCAGGTATGCCAGATCCCGTGGTTTCGACGCTTCGCCTTCTGCGCTGCCGTCAGACGTCTGACTTGCTGGTGCCGCGTTCCGGCAGCTGTTCCTGCTCCCTCGAGATCGCGGTCGAGGCGACGGTTCGAAATGATCGCCGTCCCTCCGTCTCTGGACGCCGCGCGGGGCGATCGTGGTCTTCTTGAAGGGTCGCGTTCTGCCTCTTCGGATCCATCAAGGTGCGGCTCTCATGGCTGAGCGTCGCAAACGAGACGCCGATGTATGATCGGCATGTCCCATACGTCAACCCATCGTTCGTCAATTTGTCAATCCACGATGTCTACGCTCAACAGCTTTGGGACCTTTAGAGAGATTCGTGCGGGCGGTGATCCCGTGCAGATCTTTAGCCTTTCTGCCCTCGAAGGTGCCGGTTTTTCCGGCGTCGCCCGACTGCCCTATTCGCTGAAGATCCTGCTCGAGAATCTTCTTCGCCGAGAGGACGGCGCCTACGTAAAGGCCGACGACGTGCGGGCGCTTGCTCAATGGGAGGGGACCGCCCGTGTCGACAAGGAAATCTCCTTCATGCCGGCGCGCGTGCTCTTGCAGGATTTCACGGGGGTGCCGTGCGTGGTGGATCTGGCCGCGATGCGCGATGCCGTTGTGGCGCTCGGCGGCAATCCCGATCGGGTGAATCCGCTACAACCCGTCGAGCTGGTGATCGATCACTCGGTGCAAGTGGACTACTTCGCACGTCCCGACGCGTTCTCGCTCAACGCCGAGTTGGAATTCTCGCGCAACAGGGAGCGCTACGCGTTCATGCGCTGGGGCCAGCGCGCGTTCCGAAACTTCAAGGTCGTGCCTCCGGATACCGGCATCGTTCATCAGGTCAACATCGAGTACCTCGCGCGTGTGATCTTCTCGGAGCAAGTGGACGGCCGGACCGTCGCGTATCCGGATACATTGGTGGGCACAGACTCGCATACCACGATGGTCAACGGCCTTGGTGTGGTTGGCTGGGGCGTCGGCGGTATCGAGGCCGAGGCCGCCATGTTGGGCCAGCCGATTTCGATGTTGATTCCGCAGGTGCTCGGTTTCCGCCTCACCGGTGCGCTGCCGAAGGGCGCGACGGCCACTGACTTGGTGCTGACGATCACGGAGCTGCTCCGCGGGCACGGCGTCGTCGGCAAGTTCGTCGAGTTCTTCGGTGATGGCCTGCGCCATCTCACCATCGCCGATCGCGC
>VGFD01000901.1 GCA_016868975.1 Armatimonadota bacterium
GGTTCGTGTGTTGCTGCGGGCATGCGGCGCCGTGCCAGTGGACGCTCCCATGGTAGACGGAAAGGTCAGCCTGGAGTCGATTGCCGCGCGGGTCGGGCCGCGCACCCGGGTCGTCGTGCTGGCCAACCCCAACAATCCCACCGGGGACGCCTTCACCGCCGACGCGCTCGACGCCCTGGTGCGCGCCCTTCCCAACGAGGTCGCGCTGCTGCTCGACGAGGCGCACGTCGACTTCAGCGCGCCGGCCTATGCCACGGTGGGACGCACCCTGCTGGAGCACCATCCCGGCCGGCGCATCGCGTTCGTGCGCTCGTTCAGCAAGGCGCGCGGCCTCGCCGGACTGCGCCTGGGCTACGGAGTGGGGCGGGTCGCCGAGGCGGCCGGGCTGCTCGGGATCTGCAGCGTGAACGCGGTGGCCCAGGCGGCGGGAATGGCCGCGCTTGCCGACGCGCGCCACCTGGAGAGCGTGCGACAGGCCTGCGCGGTGTCCCGCGCGGCGCTGGATCGCTTGCTGCGCACGCACGGTTGGAGGCCGCAGCGCAGTGAGGCCGGCTTCGTCCTCGCGCAATTCGACGGCGACGCGGTGGCCTTCGCGGAAGCGCTGGCCGAGGTCGGGGTGCGCATCCGCTCCATGCGGGACTGGGGGCTGCCGGAAGGCTACGCTCGTTTTGCCGTCGGACCGCGCTGGACCGTGACCCGGTTGGCGGAAGCGATGCGCCAGGTGAGCTCACGGTAACGACGGCGGGTCACGGACATCCCGAGGCCCGCGCGCACACTCGGTTCAGCGCCTCGAAAAGAAACGGCTTCTTGAGCACCGCGAACTGCAGGCAGGCGGCCAGCGGCTGCTGGCTCATGGCGGCGCGCAAGCGGTCTGCGGCTTCCCCCGCGGCAGCCGCGTCGTCCCGGCGGAGCGCGTCGCGGATTTTCAGGCACTCGCGGCGGATGGCGCTGTAGACTCGCTTGTCGCGCAGCGTCGCCAGGCGGCCGGCGCGGACCAGCGGGGCGTCGTGATCCAGGAACGCGCGCTCGATCAACCATAAATATTCCGCGAAGGGAATCAGGCGGTAATAGTGCCGCTCCCGCCACCGGGCCAGGGCGCGGCGCAGGCGGGCGAACCAGTCGCGGGCCGCGGGCCAGTCGCCGGACTGGAGCGCGAGCAGGCCGAGGTTGAAGGTCACTTCCAGCCGATCCACGTACAGCGGCAAGCCGCGCCGCAGGGCGCTCCGGAATTTCCGCTCGGCGCCCACCGCGTCCCCGCTCAGCAGGCAGGCCTGCGCCTCCACGACCAGCAGCTCGCCGTCGATAATTCCATGCCGCCGCCGCAGGACGCGCGCGCGGCGGACCTGCACAAGGGCCTCCGCCAGGGCAGCAAGGCGCGCGTCGCCGCTCAGGGAGCGCAGCGCCACGTCGTGCAGCAAGGCGTCCGCCGCCACCAGCGGAAAGCGCGGATCGGCCGGCCAGCGCGCCATGCCGGTGCGCGCGATCGCAAAGGATTCCTCCGGCGCAAAAGTGTCAATGAGCGTCTCGGAAAGTCCGTACCACAGATCCGCGCGCTCAGGAGCGATTGCCAGCGCCTCGCGCCAGGCCGCCAGTGCGCCGCGGGTGTCGCCGAGCCGCTCGAGGGTCGCAGCGCGCCGCGCGAGGGCGCGCGCGCCGGCGGGACTCAAGCCGGTTGCAGCCGCCACTCGGGAACCGCACGGCCGCG
>VGFD01000902.1 GCA_016868975.1 Armatimonadota bacterium
GTGATCTCCCCGACCTTCCGTCCCGGCGGTCTTCTTGTCTTCGCCCACGGGTTCGCCCTGCGTTACGGCGAGATCGTGCCTGATGGCCGCTTCAATGTGGGGCTGCTCGCTCCCCGTATGCCGGGAAGACAGATTCGCGGGTACTACAAGCGCGGTGCCGGCGTGCCGGCCTTCGTGGACGTGGTGGAAGACGCCAGTGGACAGACCCTCGCGCTACTGCTCGCACTCGGTCATGCGATCGGGTTCACGCGCGCGGGCATGTTGCGGGTGGACTACCGCATCGAGACGGAGTTGGACCTGTTCATCGAGCAGTACCTCGTACCGACCATCATCAAGGCCATTCGAACCGGCTTCGACGAGCTGGTGCAACGGCATGGGTATCCCGCTGTGCCGGCCTTGATGGAACTCTATGCGTCCGGCGAAGTGGGCGAAGTGCTGATGCGTGCAGCAAACGTGGGGATTGGCCGCGTCTTTCAGGAAAACGCATCGCCGACATGCCAGTTCGGCATCAGCCGGAGTTATGCCGACGTGCTTCCGGGAGATCAACAGACACTCATCGCCCGCACAGTGGACCGCATTCGAAACGGTGCTTTTGCCGACGCCCTCGAGCAGGACGGGCAGGCCGGCTACCCCGGCGTTGAGGAGCTCTGGCGTGCGGTGAACAGCGAAGCACTGGTACGGGCACAGGAGCAGGTGGCGTCGCTGTTCAAGCTTCCGGTTGATTCTGAGGAAGACGGGTGACGCTCGACGGTCGTGTGGCGCTGATCACCGGGGCGAGCCGTGGAATTGGCCTTGCCATCGGGCGCGAGCTAGCCGCGGCGGGCGCCCGGGTCATGCTCGATGGCCATCGATCCACGGGCGCGCTTGAAGAGGCTGTCAAAACCTTGCCCGGCGGCGCAGAGCGCCATGGCTGGTATCGGGCGTCGGTGGAAGACCCCGATGCAATTGCCGCGATGATGGCGGAAGTGGATCGTCGTTGGGGACGCCTCGACATTCTGGTCAATAACGCTGGTACGACGAAATTTGTGCCCCACCATGATCTGGAAGCGCTGGACCTGGATCTGTTCGACCACATCTACCGGGTAAACCTTCGGGGAGCTTTCCTCTGCATCAAGGCCGCACGATCGCTGCTGGAACGCCATCCACCCGGCCTCGTTGTGAACATTGCTTCGATTGCTGCCATGACCGCAGTCGGCAGCAACGTTGCTTATTGCGCCTCGAAGGCGGCGATGATCAATCTGACGCAGTCGCTCGCCCGTGCGCTGGCTCCGTCCATCCGGATCAACTCGGTGAGCCCCGGCCTGATCGACACGGACCTCACGCAGGGTTGGAAGGAATACCGTGAAGAACAGATTGCCAAGAATCCCATGAGACGGCTTGGCACGCCGGAGGACGTGGCTGCCGCTGTGCTCGCCTTGGCGACCTCGCTCCCGTACGCAAACGGCGTCAACCTCGTGCTGGACGGGGGGCGGTGTCTGACCTGAGGAGCTCATGCGTCTGTTGGTGACGCCTAGAGAGGCCTGTCTACGACTTCCCCTCGCCCGGGACTGGACATCCGGAGACGTTGAGTTTGTGCCGACCGAAGGACCGGTAACCGACCGGGCGCAACTGCGGAAGTACCTGGCGTCGGTGGACGGGGCGATCCTGGACGTGGAGCAGGTGGACGGTGAAGTCCTTCAGGAAGCGCTTTCCTTACGAGTCGTC
>VGFD01000903.1 GCA_016868975.1 Armatimonadota bacterium
TTGGCGCGCCCAGCGGCCGGGCGCGCTCGTCCGCATGGGCGTCCGGCGCGTGCTCAAATCCCTCGAGCACGACGTGCCCAAAAATCCCCTCGCGCGACAACGCCGACGCGGCGGCCCGCCGCGGCCCGTCCACCCGGTCGCGCAGCCAGTAGTGGGCCGCGCGCGGCACGTGCAGTCGGGTGCTGTCCAGCCGCCGCAGCGGAGACTCGAAACCGCGCAGCGGTGGGAGAATCTCCTGATAAAGCGCGGTTGCGGCCGCGGCCACCGAGGCGAGACCGGCCACCGCGCCCGCGGTGCCCACGCTGGGCGTCACCGAAGTGATGGCGCAGGGCAGGTCGCCTTCGCCGTAAGTGTCCACCAGCGCGTCCAGCTCGGACAGATCCTCGGTGGGCTCGCCCGCCCCGTGCGCCACCACCAGGGAGACCGAGCCGGCGGAAACGTCCCGCAGCGCGCGGCGCATCGCGGTCTTGAGGTCCGCGGTGGACGTGGCCACGCCGCGGACCACGGCGTACACCCGCTCGTCGGTCACCTCGGAAAGCCGCCTGAGGACGAGCGCCACGGCGCCCTCCCCGACCGCGGTGCCGGCCGCCATGGCGTCGAAGGGGCGCGGAACTTCGCCGGACAGGGGCCGCGACCCGCAGCGCACGGCGCGCACGTCCCCCGCGAGGTCCACCGCCGCGGCCACCGCCCAGTCCAGGTCGCCGCGCTGCAGGGCGCGCACGGCGAGCTCCAGGGACACCGTCCCCGACAGGTCGTCGGCGGAGATCGCGAACGACGGCCCGCCCAGCCCCAGCTCGCGCGCCAGGCGGCTGGCGGCGATGCTGCCCAGCGCCCCCATCACGCGGTTGGCGTCGAGCACCGGGCTGGCGGCCTCGCGCAGCACGGCCAGCGTGGCGGGATCCAGGCCGGGGAAGAGGTGCGGCACCGCCCAGCGCAGGTGGAAGTTGGTCGTGTTCATGTCCAGGGCGATGCCCACGAAGGCGCCGGCCCGCTCGTGCCGGCCCGGGGCAAGCCCGGCGTCCTCCACCGCGCGCGCCGCCACGTCCATGAGCAGCAATTGCTGGGGGAGCGTGCCGGGGATGTCGTTGGGCGGCAGCTTGAATTTTCCAACCGGGACGTCCAGCCGGTCGATCCACGCGCCGGGAACGTCTCCGGGCAAGGGCCAGCGGCTCGCGGGCCGAGGCCCGATGGCGGTCTCGCCGCGGAACAGGCACTCCTGGAATTCCCTCAAGGACATGAGCGGGCCCAGGCGGCAGGCCATTCCCACGATGGCCACCGGCTCGTCCACGCTCCGCCAGGAGGGGATCTCGGGCGAGGGGACCGGCTCTTCCACCAGCAGGTGCGCGTTCACGCCGCCGAAGCCGAAGCCGCTGACCGCGGCCCGGCGCGGAACTCCGTCGGCCCGCCGGGGCCAGGGCCGGGCCGCGCCCGGCACGTAAAAGCCTGGTCCGGATTCGGCGCCCCCTGGCCCCCCCTCGAGCGGCTCCACCGGCTGATCGCAGTGCAGCGAGGGCGGCAGCGTCTCGTTTGCCATCCCCAGCAGCACCTTGATGAACGCCGCAATCCCGGCTCCGGTCAGCAAATGACCGATCATCGATTTCACCGAGCCGATGGCGCAAGGGCCCGACGCGCCTTCCCAGAGCGCGGTCAGGCTCTTCACCTCCACGCGGTCACCGGTTGGCGTGCCGGTGCCATGGCACT
>VGFD01000904.1 GCA_016868975.1 Armatimonadota bacterium
AGGGGAGCCTCGAGTGGCTCAAGCGCCCACAGCCGTCTGGATAAACCCGCCAGGCACCGTTCCGGCGGCCCCGGAATCTACAGTAATTACGACCGCCCAGGTGTCTCAAACCTATTGACAAATTCCGCCGAACTTCTGGCGGCAGGAGGGCTCGGATGACAACTCGCACTCCAGGTCTTTTCTTGACGGCGCTGCTCGTGGCCGCGATTTCCGTGATGCTGGGAGGATGCAACGGGACAACCTCGCTGCCCGGACCCTCCTTCGCGCCCTCCCCGCAAAGCCAGACCGCCGCGACGTTCTGGGTCTCGCCGGTCGGCAACGACGCCGCCGAGGGGACGTTCTCCGCGCCGTTCCAAACCCTGGAGCGCGCGCGCCAGGCGGTGCGGACCGTCACGCCCAACCCCGGGCAGGACATTGTCGTCAATCTGCGCGGGGGCACCTACCGCATGGGTGGCTCGTTCATTCTCACGCCCGAGGATTCCGGACGCAACGGCGGGGATGTCGTGTACCGCGCGGCGCCGGGCGAGCATCCGGTGCTTTCCGGAGCGACCCGCGTGGAAAACTGGTCGCTGGCGGATGCCAGCCTCAACATCTATCGCGCCTACGTCGGCGACCGCCTCGCGCGGCAATTGTACGTCAACGGCAAGCGTGGCATCCGCGCCCGCACCGAGGACGTGCCCTCGGGATTTCTGCCGGCCTACGTTTACGTTCCTGGCGGCAACGGCCATGGCGAACCAGAGCCCATCAGCCCCAACGGCATTGAGTTTATTCCTACCGCATTGAACCCCGCGCGCTGGAGCGATCCCTCCACCTGGACCAACGTGACGGATATCGAGTCGGTTTGCGTCACGCAGTGGAAAATGATGCGGGTCCCACTCGCCAGCGTTACCCCGTACATTCCGCTTGTTCAGACCGGCCTCATCGTCATGCAGGAGCCGGCCTGGTTCAACGCCAACCTTTTCTTGATCGAGTATCTGCTGGTGCCGGGCCCGTGGAGCATGTGGCAGGCTACCTGGTTTGAAAACGCCTACGAGTTTCTCGACGAGCCCGGTGAATTCTACTTAAACCGCAGCAGCGGATATCTCTACTACATTCCGCGCGCCGGGGAAAATCTCGCCACCGCCGACGTGGAGCTGCCGTCGATTGAAGTGCTCGTCGACGGCCTGGGAGACGTGGACCGGCCCATCAAGAATCTCCGCTTCGAAGGACTCACGTTTACCGGCGCCACCTGGCTCGGGCCCAGCAGCGCCAACGGATACGTCTGCGATCAGAGCGGATTTTTCCTTACCGGATACGGCCACCAGCCCAACGTTATCGGACACAATCCGAACGACGAGCGGACGCTGGGCAATGTCAAGTTCCGCTACGCGCACAATATCAAGATTATCGGCAACATTTTCGAGCACCTGGGCGGCGCCGCGCTGGACTTTGACACGGGCTGCCAGAACAACACCATCTCGGACAACCTGTTCGAGGACATCGCTTCGACGGGCATCGTGCTCGGCGGCATTTCTCCGATCGACGCGCATCCCGTGCGTCCGGAGCAGGTCGTGCGCGACAACACCATCACCAACAACAACCTGCGCGAAACCGGCCGCGACTACGTCGACACCGCGGCCATCTACCTGGGATTCACGACCCGCACGCTGGTCAGCCACAATTCGATCTATGATTGCCCGTGGTCAGGCATCGCGATCG
>VGFD01000905.1 GCA_016868975.1 Armatimonadota bacterium
GGACGGCGTCACGGCCACGATGCCGGCCACCGACGACTCCGCCACGCGCTGGCGCTGGCACCAGGTGCGCTGGTGAGTCTGCGCGCGCTTATCGACGAGCAGCGGGCGCGGATCAAGGTCGGGCCCGTGGACCGAGCCTTCGAGGAGGCCGCCGAGGCCCTGGCCGAGCGCATCGCCTCCGATCAGGCGCTGGCCAGCATCGCGCGCGATCCTTACTGGCCTAAATGGAACACGCCGTGGTGGTGGATGCTGCTGCTCCACCAGACCGGTCAGACCGAGCGGATTCCCGCGGCCGGCGCCAAGGGGATGGCCGCCGCCCTCAATTCCCATTACCTGCACTATTTTCCGCGCAACGAAAAAGAGCTTCCCCAGGGCACTGATCCGTGGCGGCAGGTGCTCTGCCATTGCGCGCTGGCCTCCATGGTTTCCATCTACGCGGTGAGCGGGGATGACGTCGACGGGCTGTTCCCCTGGCAGCGGCACTGGTTCGTGAAATACCAGCTCGCGGACGGCGGCCACAATTGCGACGACTCGGTCTATGCGAAAAAGGACGGGCCGTCGTCAATCATGTCCACCGTGCCGGTGCTGGAAGCCTTTCTCGACAGCACGCCGCCGCGCTGGAAGGACGAGCAGTGGACCTGGAGCGAGCGGCTGGTAAAATATTTGTTGGAGCGAAAACTGTGCCGCTCGCTTCGGAAGAGTGGCGCGCTGATGAACGAGGCGTTCTTGAAGCCGTGCTTCCCGCGATTTTACGATTACGACGTCTTGCGGGGCCTGTCCGCGGTGGCGCGCTGGGCGGAAATTGCCGAGCGACCGCTCCCCGGTGAGTCCATTGAGGAGGCTGTCCGGGCAATTGCCAATCAGCTTGGCGACGACGGAATGCTGCCCGTGGCCCGCGACGCATCGCGCGGCGAGAAGACGCTGTGGCTCAGCCGCAAGGGAAAGTGGGAGCGCGGCCATCCCACAACCCGCTTCGAGCTGCTTGACACGGTATCGGTGGTGGGCGCGCCTTCGCCATTTCTCACCCGGGAATGGCGCGATACCCTGGAGCGGCTTGCGCGCATCCAGATTCAATAGATTTCTGCTGCTTGCGCTTCTGTTGCTGAGCGGCACGGCGAGCGCGCTGCCGGCCGATGCGCTGCAGTGCCTCCAGGTGATCACCCCGTCGTGGACCAGCAAGAAGGGGACGCTGCAGCGCTTCGAGCGGGCTTCGGGAGCCTTGCCGTGGGTGCCGGTCGGGCCCGCGATTCCGGTGGTGGTCGGCGAAAACGGGCTCGCGTGGGGGCTCGGGCTGCATCCCGCCACGCCCGGCCCGAGCAAGCGGGAGGGCGACGGGCGCGCTCCAGCCGGCGTGTTCATGTTGACCGCGGTATTTGGCCTGTCGCGTCAGGACGCGGGCTGGCGACCAGGCGGCCTGCCGTTCATCCCCCTGGAGGATGCCCTGGTTTGCGTGGACGATCCGAAGTCCGCCCACTACGCGCGCATCGTGCGCGAGGGGGAGGTGCCCCGCGACTGGAAGAGCGCCGAGCGCATGAAGATTTCCGCCTACCGCGTGGGCGTGGTCGTGGCGCACAACGCCCAGGGGCGTGCGGGCGCGGGCTCGTGCATCTTCCTGCACCTCTGGGCGGGTCCGAATTCGGACACTTCGGGCTGCACGGCCATGTCGCCGGCCAGCATGCGGCTCATCGCCGGAT
>VGFD01000906.1 GCA_016868975.1 Armatimonadota bacterium
CGACGACGCGGCCAGCGACACGGCGCCGTGGTAGCGCTCGTCGGAGGGCGTGAATACGTAGCCGTTCTCGTTGGGCGTGATGCCGGGCCCTTCCAGGCGGGCCTTCTCGACCGAGGGCCCCGGCCCCATCCGCAGGGTGATGGTGGTCGGCGAGAGCACCGTCCCGTCCTGCGTGTTGAAACTGATCGCGGTTTCCTTCAACGGCTCGCTCGGTCGCGGCGGACGCGCCGGCGCCGGACGACTTCCCACCTCGGACGTCAAGGCGTTCAACATTTTCCAGCCTCCTACTTCTTCTACTCAGCCTGACCCCACCATTGGAGCCTACTCTTCGTGATCCGAGGCTATCATGGAAAAAACCTGAAATCGTTTCTGAATTGTAAACAACTGGATCAGTCTCTCTTGATGATCTGAAGCAGGTTGCTGTAGTCGTCGGTCCACGGCGCCAGATCGTCGCGCGGCTTTGCGGGCGTGCCCTTGCGGCCCAACGGGGAAATCGCGAACTCGGGCTGGCGACTGAGCAGCACCCACGTCGAGCCGTACAGCCCCTCCGCGTCGTCGTCCTTGGAGTCCTCGACGACCACCGCGCGCGCGTTCAGGTCGCGCGCGTGGCGCGCCACGACCGGCTCCAGCTCCAGATACTTGTTGGAGATGTGTACCGCCAGCACGCCGTCCGGCTTCAAGTGTCGGAAATACAGCTCGACCGCTTCGCGGGTGAGCAGGTGGACCGGGATGGCGTCGCTGGAAAACGCGTCCACCACCAGGACGTCGTACGCCTGGGGCGGCTCGCGCTCCATGGTGAGCCGCGCGTCGCCCAGGACGATGTCCACGTCGGCCGGCGCCTGCGGCACAAAGGTGAACTGGGTGTTGGCCACTTCCACGACCAGCGGATTGATCTCGTAGAAGCGCACCGCGTCACCCGCCTTGCCGAAGCCGGCCATCGAGCCGGTGCCCAGGCCGATCACGCCGACGCGCCGCGCTCGCTCGGCGTTGTGCAGGCGCATGGTGAGGCCGATTCCGGAGGCCGGTCCGTAGTAGCTGATGGGTTTTCCCATCCGAGGCCCGGCCACGAATTCCTCGCCGTGAATGATGACGCCGTGCTTGAGCTGGCGGATGGTGGCGGTGCCCTGGCCGCTCTCCTTCACCCGCAGGCCGCCGTAGAAATTCCGCTCGACCAGCCGATAGCCGCGAACTTCAGCGTCGGCGATCACCTTGAGCTGCAGGGCCAGTCCGAAGGCCCCGACCCCGAGCACCGCAACCGCCGCGCGGGAAATGGTGGCGTGGCGTGGCTTCTCCTCTTCGGGGCGCGGGCCGTACTTGTCGCGGGCCAGCAGAAATACGGTGAGGAACGCGGTGGCCACCATCCCCAGCGGCAGCTCGTAGCACGCGTCGAAGAGCGTGGGCGCAACGACCGCCACGAAGATCCCCCCGAGCGCGCCGCCCAGCGACACGGCCACGTAGAACGAGGTGAGGTAGCGGGGATGGGGCCGCAGCCGGGCCACCTCGCCATTGCACACCATGCAGGCGGCGAAAAGCGTGCCGGAAAACAGCGGAACGAGGATGCGCATGTCGGTGACGCGGTACACGTCCTCCAGGATGTACGTGGCTGTGCCGAAGCCGCCGAACATCAGCGGAATCCACAGCCAGCGTAGGTACCAGCGGGCGCTTTCAAAGCACAGAATAAATGAAAGGAGGTA
>VGFD01000907.1 GCA_016868975.1 Armatimonadota bacterium
CCGATGGAGGACGGCATGGCCGTCATCGACGGGACCCGGGTCCACCTGCCGCCGTTCACGGTGCTCGGGGCCACCACGCACGTCGGCCGGGTGCCTGCGCCGCTGCGCCGGCGCTTCCGGCATCATTTCCGCCTGGACCTGCTGGGCGTGGACGACCTGGCCGTCGCCGCGTGGCGGGCGGCGCAGGCGCTCGGCGTCCGGATCTCCGAGGCCGGCTGCGTCGAGGTCGCCCGGCGGAGCAAGGGGACGCCGCGCCGGGCGGTGCAGCTCGTGGAGTGGATGGCCGACTGGGCGGCGGCCGGCGCGGGGGGCCGCGCCGGGGAGCTGGACGAGCAGGACGCGGACGCCGCGCTGCTGCGCCTCGCGATCGGCCGGGAAGGGTTCGACGAGGCGGACCGGCGCTACCTCGACGTCCTGGCCGGGCACTTCGAGGGGGGGCCGGCGGGGCTCCGGGCCATGGCGGCGGCCCTGGGCGAGGAGCCGGACACCGTGGAGCGGGACGTCGAGCCGTGGCTCGTGGCGCGGGGGTACGTGCGGCTCACGCCGCGCGGCCGGACCCTCGGGCCCGGCCCGGGAACGGAGGAGGCGATGGCATGACGAGCGGGCCGGACATCTGGAGCGGCCTGGCGACGCGGTTCGCCAGGACCAGGAGGGCGCTGTCGCCGAGGACCCTGCCGCCGCAGGCGGTGGTGGTCCACACGACGGGAGGCGGAATCATCGCCAAGGCGTTGAAGGCCGGCGACGAGCCCATCGAGAGGGCGCTGGCGTGGTACTCGGCGGAGAAGTCGTACACATCGGGGTACCTCGTCGGCGCGTTCGGCGAGGAGGGCCACGATGATGACGACGACGCCGTGGCGGGCATCGTGCCCGACAACCTCGTGGCCCTGCACGCCGGCGTCGGCAAGGATCGCATGGCCCTGTACGCCGGGGGCCTGGCCAAGTGGACGCGCCACGTCCTGGCCGAGGGCGTCCTCAGGGACACCGGCAAGCCGCAGCCGAGGTACGACGACTGGAAGGCCCGCTGGCCCGGCATGGAGTCCCCCATGGACATCCTGCGGGGCTTCCAGAAGGGGGTGAACGCCAGGACGCTGTCCCTGGACCTGCTGGCCCCCGTGCCCGGCAAGGGGCACACCCCGATGCAGATCCAGTGGACGGCGTCGCTGGTGGCCGACCTGCTGAAGCGACACAACCTGGCGCCGTCGAAGTTGACGGTGTTGAGGCACTCGGACCTCGACCCGCTGGCGCGCTCCTCGGCGGCGGGCGGGTGGGACCCGCCGACGGGCGCCTTCAAGTCGCTGCTGTCGTGGATGGGCGTCCCGTGGACGTGACGGTCGCGGGGCGCGGGGCGTCGAGCACGTGGTCGGGGGTCACCTACCGCATCCCGGTGATCCTGCGCACGGGTGACGAGGAGGCGGCCATCGAGCACATGTACGTCACCGTCAACGGCGTCGGCGGAAGGCCCCTTGAGGTCTTCGCCCGCATGCGCCGCACGGGCGACGACATCGGCGGCCTCGCCGACGCCCTGGGCCGGGCCATGTCCGGCTGGCTTCAGGCCGGTGGCGACCCCGACCGGGTGCTGTCGGGCATGGAGGGGGCGCGCGGGTCGGCCGCCGTGGCGTGGCCGGGGCGGGGCCGGATGATCCAGTCCGTCCCGGACGGCATAGCTGCCGCCGTGCGGCTCTACATGGAGCG
>VGFD01000908.1 GCA_016868975.1 Armatimonadota bacterium
TCCAGTGAGGTTCACTGTCCCCATTTTCAGTCGGATCCGGCCCGGGATCGTGTCCCCATTTTCAGCAGGACTTTGGAGATTCGACTCCGTAGCTTCGCAGTATCGCACGCGGGAGTGACTAAATGTCCAAGAGAGCCGTGCTTGTGGTTGCGATTCGGGGCAACCACGCGTCGCTTGCCCAACCCGGCGACATCCAGTGAAGCCGACTCGCTGGCTCCTGCTCGTTGGCGTGGCGGCCGTGCTGGCCTTACGGTACTTGCATGGCCATCCGCTCCCCGATCAGGCCCGTAAAACCATGCTGCTCCGCTTGAAGGCGGACTACTCCGCGCCGGTGCTTGACGCGCGGGGCAAAGAATCCGTCCAGACAACCGCGGCACGCCTGGAGGGCGCGCAGAACGTCCGCATCGAATCGGTTGCCGTGCGCGGTCTCCTGTATCCAAAGTACGTCCAGGCGGAAATCAGCGTGGACGGAAAGCCACCTCCGGACGGCCGCAGGGTCCGCTACTTCGAGCTTGACATCGTGGGAAACGCCACCGCGCTGCCAGGCGGCTCGCGCTACTACCTGCGGCTCTGGTAGCGAGCCCTTTGTTGCGCGCGGCTTTCCCGGAGCTCCCCAGTCACGACAACTCGTTTCGGCAACGACCGCCGTGGCTCACTTTCGACGAACAGGCGAAGCTGACCACCGCTTGGAAGTAGCCTCCATGGAGCCGATTGTCGGAGGAGCCATCGGGCTGATCTTGATGGCGGGCGCCGTGGCGTTTCTCATCAGAGGCGTGCGCGTATCCAATGAGCACGCCTGTCCGGCCGGGAAATGGACCACCGTGATCTCCAACTTCGGCACCGGCATGCCGGCCACGTTTCGCGCCCTCATCACGGCGGCGGACGGCGGCGAAGTCTCCGGGAAATTCCGCGAGGAGAAATTCCAGTGGATATTCCCCGGGCCGGTAAAGGAAGGTCCGCTCGCCGCCGACATGCGCTTTGAACGGGACTGGATCAACGCCATCTACAAGGTCCACGTGATGCCGGAGCGAGACGTGACCGTGCGGTTCGAGTAAGTGCCGCGCTGTGGAGGCACGGGTCGGCACAGCCGACGCCAGCTCGTTCTGAACGGCCTGCTGCGCGGCCTGTTTCCATGGGTGTGATCGCGCTGCCGCGCTCGAGCGCCGCTCCCCTGGGCGCCACGCTGTACGCGGAGGGCGTGAATTTCAGCCTGTACAGCCGGTCCGCGCACGGCGTCGACCTCCTCCTTTTTGACCACGAGGACGACCCGCATCCGTCGCGCGTGATTCCCATCAATCCGGTCACCGATCGCAGTTACCATTACTGGCACGCGTGGGTGCCGCACGTCGGAGCGGGACAGATTTACGGCTATCAGGTTTACGGAGAAGGGCGCGACTCCCACCGGGTGCTGCTCGACCCGTACGGACGCGGCGTCGCCGTGCCGGCTGGATACGACCGCAAACGACACGACGTCGCCGGCGCGATGAAGTCCATCGTCATCGACGCGGGCGGCTACGACTGGGAAGGCGACGACCATCCGCGACATCCCTCCAGCCGCACGATCATTTACGAGATGCACGTGCGCGGGTTCACCCGCCATCCCAGTTCCGGCGTGGCCGACAGCCGGCGTGGAACCTACGCCGGCCTCATCGAAAAAATCCCCTACTTGAAGACGCTTGGGAT
>VGFD01000909.1 GCA_016868975.1 Armatimonadota bacterium
CCCCATCGACGGGAAACGCGCCGATGGTCATGGTGCGGAACTGGTTGCGCCGCGCAATTCTCGAAGTCTGCAAGCCGTAATTGATCTCGGCCACCTGGGTGATGGGCACGCGCACGTTGGATTGCGAGGAATACACGTACATGCTCCTCAAGTCGCCCAGCTGGCCGCGCTCCTCCATGCGCAGGGTGGCCACGATGGGAATCAGCTTGTCTGCCTGGCGCAGCACGCCCACCTGCGAGCCGGTCACGCCGGTCACCGATGCGCTGGCCACGTCGTAGTTGCTGACGCCGGACATGTTCGCCTTATCGGTGTTGGTGTCAAGCTTCACCACGAGGGCATCCTCGCCCCAATCGTCGCGGACCCGCGTGCAGAGCGGCTCGCGGATGAAGATCTCCTTGACGCGGGAGCCGATCTCCTTGAGAATCCCCAGATCCGGGCCAGAGAGGCGGACAGCCACCGGCACGCCCACCGCTTTGCCTGTCTCCAGCTGGCGCACGTCGATGCGCGCTCCGGCCACATTTTCCGACAGCGCTTGCTGCAAGCGGGGTACGGCTTCGGCGGTGTCGTGTTTATCCGCCACCTCGATCAATATCTGGGCGTAATTAGGCGTCTGCAGCTCCGGCGAAACCGAGAACCAGAAGCGCGGCCCGCCGCCGCCCACGAATGTGGTGAGACGAGTGAGGACGGCCTGCCCTTTCTCCTTCGACATCTTGTCGAACTCGTCGCGGATGATCTTTTCCGCCTTTTGCGCGACCTCATCAGAGGCGACCACCGGGGCGTCTTCAGGCAGCCACACATCGGCGTAGGAGAGATAAAATTCGTCCGCCGGGAAGAACTGCTGGTCCAACCGGGTGAAAATGACGCCGCCGAGCACCAGCACGCCGAGCGATCCCACCAGCACCTTCCAGCGGTGCTCGATGCACCACATGCCGACAGCATAATAGTGGGCGCCAAAGCCGGTCTTGCGGCGCTCCTCGATGGGCATCTCGTGGCCGGGCCGCAAGATGTAATAGCCCAGCAGCGGAATGAAAGTCATCGACACGATGCGGGAGGCAACGAGCGAACAGGCCATCACGATGGGCAGCGAGTACAGGAAGTTGTCGGTGTCTCCAGTGAGCATCAGGAATGGGAGGTACGCCACGATATTGGTGATGGTGGCGTAAAGAATGGCCGTGGCGAGCTTGGTTGGCCCCAGCCAGGCGGCAATCTCCGGGGGGGTGTCCGGCCGCGAGGTCCCGCTTGATGGCGTCGCCGGCCACCACCGGATCGTCCACCAGGAGACCCAGCGCGATTATGAGCGTGGCGATGGAAACCTGCTGCAGATCCAGGCCGAGCACGTGCATCATGCCGAAGGTCATGGCCAGCGTGATGGGAATCGCCAGGGCCATCAGGAGGGCCGATCGCCACTCCCAGAAGCCGATCAGGGAAACGATCACAACCAGGATGATGGCCTCGTACAGGCTGTTCATGAACAGGTGGATGCTTTCCTCAACCTGGCGCGGCTGATCGGAGGTGCGCGCCATGATGAGATCCGCCGGTAAGCGCTCCTTCAGGTCGTCTAGCACCTGGTCCACCGCGTCGCCGAAATCGCCGATTTTTTCACCGGCCCGCATCTCCACCGCAATGGTCACGGCCCGATTGCGCCGCCAGGCCCCGGCGCCGTCGCGCGAGATATAGTAATT
>VGFD01000910.1 GCA_016868975.1 Armatimonadota bacterium
ATCTACAGCCAGAGTTCTCGAACAAGGAGGATTGGACACATGCAGACGTTCACCCCTGCGGCCCGTTTCCTGGCGCTGATGGCGCTCGGGTCGGTTTTGCTGCTGCTCAGTCAGCCCCTCTTGGCCCAGCAAGGGGCCGGAGCGGCCTCCAAGCTCACCGGCCAGGTGGTCGATCCGAGCGGAGCGGCGATGCCCAATGTCGCGGTGGAACTCGAGGAGCTGGGGACGTCCGCCAAGCGCGCGACTACGTCGAATGAAGCCGGATTCTACTTCTTCGACCAGCTCTCGCGCGGCACCTACAAGCTCACGGCGCGGGCCCCGGGGTTCGCGGAGGCCACGATATCGTCGGTCCAGCTCGAGGTGCGGCAGGTAGCCAGCCTCAACGTGACCATGAAGCCGGGCGAGGTGATCCAGACGGTGGAGGTCTCGGCCTCGGCGCTGCGGCTGGAGAGCCAGACGTCGGACATTTCGCCGCTGCTGGCGACCAAGCTGCTGACCCAGCTTCCGACCTCCTTCCGCAATCCGGTGGAGTTGGTGGGCCTGATTCCCGGCGTCACCCAGGTGCGCACGCGCGGCGGCGCGACGAATGACCCCTTCAGCGCCACCACCACCTGGGGCCGGTCGAATTTTACGGTCGGCGGCGGCTTCAAGAATACCTCCGCCTTCCTGGTGGACGGCGTCGACGCGGGCCACTCCTACAGCGCCGGCGGCATGGGGATGAACGTCATCATCTCGCCCGACACCATCGAGGAGTTCAAGCTGCACATCTTCAACTACTCGGCGGAGTTCGGCAACGGCAACGGGGCCATGAACCTGATCACCAAGAGCGGCAACAACGGCTTCCATGGCGCGGTCTCCTACTTCCACCAGAACAGGGCGCTGAACGCCAACAACTTCTTCAACAACGCGCGCAGCGCCAGGAGCCCGTTCCTGATCCGCCATCAGTACAACTACGCGATCGGCGGCCCGGTCTACATTCCCAAGCTGTACGACGGGCGCAACAAGACGTTCTTCTTCACCGACTGGGGCGAGATGCGCCAGCCCAACACGACCATCTTTCTGAACCGCGTCCCCACCGAGGCCGAGAAGCGCGGCGATTTCTCCAACCTCTACTCGACCAGCGGCGCCCCCATCAACATCTACAACCCCTTCGATACCTTCACGGACGTGGATGGCAGGATCAAGCGGCGCGTGTTTCCCAACAACCAGATTCCGGCCAGCATGATCTCCGCCTTCTCGCGCAACCTGATGAACTACTTTCCCCGGCCGAACCGGCCCGGGGGGGAGCTGGGCCCGGGCGGCCTCCGCACCGAGGTGAACAACTTCTATGCCACTCCGCCCAACAACTTCATCCTGCAGGAATTCAACGTCAAGATCGACCATAATTTCAATGACAAGCACCGGATCACGGCGCGCGTCTCGCAGAATCCCCAGCCGCTCACCTGCCTGCCGGTCGAGCGCACGACGTACGGGACGCTCGGATCTCCAGAGCGCTGCTTCAGCCAGACGCCGTCCTATTCGAACCTGTCGCACACCTGGTCGGTTACCCCGAATTTTCTGGTGACCCAAAGCGTTTATACCCACATTTCCGTTTTGAGCCGCGCGTGCGAATCTCCCGGATGCTCGTCCGCATCAATATCGATAGGGGTTTGAAGGCAGCGAAGACCCCTGCGGAGGACAG
>VGFD01000911.1 GCA_016868975.1 Armatimonadota bacterium
TGAGGTCTTCCACGACCTCCTCTACTTCATTCCGCTGAACGTCACTGACGACCTGACGTATCGCATGGAGCTGGAAGCGCCGCCGCACCACTACGTCATCCAGACGGCGGTGAGCGCCATCCCGGACACCGGCGAGGTCACCCGCGGCCAGTGGGAGGCGTTCGCCGAGCAGCTGGTGTTCACTAAAGACGGGGTCGGGCAGGTGCCGGTCCCGCCGGACGGCTTCATCGACGACTGAGTGGCGCGCGACACAAGCAGCTTCGCCTTACACGCGGTAAAACGCTGGAAACAGGCCGCTGGAGGCGTCGGCTGCGCCAACTCCTGAGTCAATTGAAAGATCCTCTTCCCCCCCTGGCGAATGATTCAGGTATGGAAGAGACCAACGAACGCAGAGAAGGCCCCCGCGCGGGGGTCACCGTCAATCGGCTGGTGCGCGCCGTCGTGGAGTGGGAAGAGGGCAACCCCGAGGAGAGCTACCTGTACATCGTGGACGTCTCCGAGAAGGGCTTGCGGGTCAACGCCGACCGCTTCTTCGCCGAGGACCGGCCCACGCGCGTCACCTTCACCCTGGAGAACCGCGAGGTCAGCGGCCTGGCACGCCCGATCTGGCAGAAATACCTGGCGGGCACCTGGACCATGGGGCTCGCGCTGGTGGACCCCACCGAGGAAGCCACCGAGGCCCTGCGCGCGCTGACCGCCATGTTCTCACCCACCGGGCGCCGCATGCGCTTCCGCCTGCGCACCGTGCTCACCACCACCATGCTGCGCGACGGCGGCGAGCGCTGGTACAGCATCCTCGCCCTGGACATCTCCGACGGCGGCATCAAGGCACGCTTTGACGAACCGCTTGAGGAAAACGAAGTGGTGACCATCAAGATATTTCCGCCGGAGCTGGGCGAGGTGGAAGCCCGCGCGCAGGTCAAGTGGATCACCGCGGTGGGCCCGGAGCGCTACGAGTTTGGCTTGCAGTTCGTGAACCTGTCCGAGGAGAAGCGCGGCGTCATCCGCAGCTACATCGACAAGCAGGTGGGCGCGGCTTAGGGGGGCTAACGCAGACCCTGCGACTGGAGCCGCAGCAGCTCCTGGTAGGCCGGTTGTTTCTCGCGGATGCGGGCCAGCTCGTCGGGACCCACCGCGTTCAGGAGGGCGTAGCCGTGCGCCACGCCCTCTTGCCGTTGGGCGGCCACCCGGGCCGCGATCTCCGGATCCGCCAGCCGTGACTGAATTTCGACGCCGCTTTGTTTTTCATATTCGGTGATGCGGACCAGCAGTTCGTTCATGAGCGCGTTGCGATAGCCGTCCTTGCGCGCGGCCAGATGTTCCCCTGAGGAATTGGCGAAGCGCGCGTCCGTCAGGGCGCGGGTGTTCACCGAAATGGTCTCCCGCTCCCAGGTGCGATCAAAATCGGCCACGATGTCTTTCTGCTTTGCGCGCGACGCGTCGTCGTCGCCAAACCAGGTGATTTCCGAGGCCTCCCAGTTGTTGCGCAGCCCCTTGGCGGAGAAATTCGTGGAGCCGGCCACCAGCACCTTGTCGGTCACGATCATTTTTGAGTGGTTTTTTCGATCGTGCCCTGGATCGGAGCGCTCCAGGAGGTTCCAGCGGACGTCGATGCCGCTGTCCTCGAGCAATTTATAGGCGGTCGTGTTGGGCGTGCCGCCGTGCCCGTCCAGGC
>VGFD01000912.1 GCA_016868975.1 Armatimonadota bacterium
CCTCGGAGATGAGCACGGAGTCGATGTGGCCCCGCGCGACCGACTCGAACTGCCGGTTCATGCTGTTGTACAGGTCGCGGAGCTGCTCCAGGGCGTCTTGCAGCACCTTGTCGCCCATGCGCCCGCCGGCCACTTCCACGGCCATGTTGATGACGAAGTTGACCACCGGCATCCTGGTGGGCACGCCGCTGCGCAGCTTCATCTGCATCTGGGGAAGGGTGTCGCGCAGCTCGGTGAAGGTCTCGCGCACGTCGACCATCCCTTTCTCAAGCAGCTCCTCGCGGCCTTCCTCGACGTACTTCTTGAGCAGCTTGAGCGCCTCGAAGTGGCGTCGATACAGCGCCAGCAGCGTGTCACGCACCTCGCTGGGGGGCTGTCCGAAAACCTCTTCGCCGGCGATGCCGCACTGGTTCCAGAAGCGATCCACCAGGTTGGCGAAGCCACGGTCGCGTGCCTCGCCCCGCTGGACGCGAAGATAGTGCGAGTGCAAAAGGTTGTAGTCGGGGATGTTCGTGGGGCCCATGGCTGCGAGCGCGTTGTTGCGGAAGTTGAGGAGCATCTCGTTGACCAGGTGATTGCCGCGCCGAACCGACTCCCCACCCCGGGTGAGCGTGTTGATGTTGTTGTCCTGGAAGAACAGCTCAATGAGCACGAGGCCGTCCTCGTAGACGTTGAGGGAAAGGTTGACCTGCTCGAAGTCGTTGGCGCAGGCGCTCTGCACGTGCGCATCGAGGCCGTCGAAGTTGGACTGCACTTCCTGGCGGAGCACCGCCATCTCGGCGCGCGCGCGGCTTACCAGCTCCTGCAGTGCGGCGGGACTTTCGCCGTGCTCAACGACTTTGACGATCGCTTCGAGGATCGGATTGCGATCCTGCTGGGCCATATGTGTCCTCCCTGGCCCCGCTTAACGGGGCGGGCCCCCGTCAGAGGCCGGAAGCCGCGTGGCTGCGCCTTTCCTTACCCTGCGAAAGCGCCGGACAAATTAAATACCGGCGCGGCAACTCCTGCCACGCCGGTATCGGTGCCGGACCTTACCAACGACTAGGTGTTAAGGTACGCCCACTGGTCGGACCAGCGGGGCGGCTTCGGGCGCGGGGGCTCGGAGCCGAGGTCCTTGTGGTACTCGCGGACCGACAGGTCGTCGTTCTGCCAGTAGATGTCCTTGTTGACAAAGGTTCCGTCCTCGCGAAAGCCCATGTAGGAAGTTTCGCCGTCGGCCTGGGCGCGCTCGGAGCGCGCAGTCTCCCAGGGGTTGAAGCCGATCTTCTCAATGTGGTTCTTGGTGTTGTCGATCTGAATCTCCTGGGCGCCGTCATAGATGCTGGTGTGCTTCGTGACGCCGGTGGGAGAGTCCGCGTTCATGGTGATCTTGGTGCCGTCGCCCAGGATTATCGAGCGGGTCTTGCCGTCCCAGTCCTTGATGTGCTTCCCGTCGACTTCCTCGTGCGGGTCGCCCCAGTGCTTCACGGTGTGCTTGCCCTGGGGGTCCTTGATGGTGATGGTGTGCCCGTCGATGGAGACGTTGTAGCCGCCGCTGGTGGTGTACTGGATGGGCTTGCCGCTGCCGCCGTTCTGGGTCAGCGTGCCGCCGTACTGGGCCGGGGGTTGATGCGAAGGCGGGTAGCACGGGCACTGCTGTCCGTAGTTGTAGATGTTGATCTGCGGGCTGCCCA
>VGFD01000913.1 GCA_016868975.1 Armatimonadota bacterium
CAGCCGGCAGGGGGCGGTCGTCGAGACGGCCAGAGCGCAACGGCAGCTCGCGGAGGAGATGGCGCTCGAGGATCTGCGGGCCGACGTGGACGATGTCCTCGTGGACGATGTCCTCGTGGACGATGCCGGGCTCGCCACCGTCACGGTCGCGCTGCAAAACTACCGCCCGCAACGGCCGCTCCACGTGCTCGGGCCGGCGCTCGAGATCGCGGTGCAGCGGGACGGGCGGTGGGAGAGCGTCCCCGCCGATCTCGACGAGGCCGCCACCGGCATCCGCACCATCGGAGCCGACAAGACGATCCTGCCGGTGCGGTTCGAGGTTCCCGAGGGGCGGTACGACGAGCTGCTCGGGGGCTACCTGCACGTGCGCATCGGGGCGGCGATGGTGGTCGGAGACCGGCCCGACGGCAGCGGTGAACTCTTTGAGCGTGCCGATGCCTACTACATCTATCTTCGCGATCCGCGCCGCACCGAAGATGACATCCGCCGCGCGAACGGCTGGGGTGAGAAGGCGACTGTGCCGCTCTGGATCGCGATGCCTTCGCACTGAGGGTGGCACCGCGTCGGTGGCAAAGGGCGAGCCATTCGCGGCCCCGAATCGACGGGCGCGGCCGGTTTCCAGGCGGGCAACTGACAGGGGTGCGCTGAACAGGTCCGCCCACTACGAGAGACTTTCGCGGCCCAAGTGGCCGAGAGGAGTCTCCGATGAAGCGTCCGACGAGCAGGAAGCGCCACCGTCCCGAGGAGGTCGTGGCGAAGCTGAGGCAGGCTGACGAGGCACTTGCCAAGGGAGTGCCGATTGCCGAGGTGGCACGTTCGCTTGGCGTGAGCGAGGTCACGCTTTACCGCTGGCGCGCCGAGTACGGTGCGGTCGACCGCGACGCGGTGCGCCGCCTGAAGGAGCTGGAGAAGGAGAACGCGCGGCTGAAGCGCCTGGTCGCCGAGAAGGAGCTCGACATCCAGATCCTGAAAGAGGTGGCCAAGGGGGAATTCTGAGCCCGGTGCGCAGGCGCCGGGCCATCGACCACGTGACTGCGGTGATGGACGTGTCCGAGCGGCGTGCATGCCGTGCGGTGGGCCAGCACCGCAGCACCCAGAGGCGCCCGGCGCCTGCGAACCCCTACCGGGACATGCTGGTGACGCGGATGCGCACGCTGGCGGTGGAGAATCCGCGCCGGGGCCGCCGGTACGTGATGGACCTGCTGCACAAGGAGCGCTGGCAGGTGAGTGCGCGACTGATGAAGCGGCTGTGGCGCAGCGAAGGCTTGCTGGTGCCGCAGAGGCGCAGGAAACGCAGGCGAATCGGCAACGGCACCAACGGCATCGTGCGCCGCAGGGCACGCCGCAGGAACCAGGTCTGGGGCATGGACTTCATCCACGACCGCACAGCGGATGGCCGCTCATTGCGGATGCTGGTGGTCCTGGACGAGTTCACGCGAGAGTGCATCGCCTTGGAGGTGCGAAGGACGTTCCGTGGCGAGGACATCGTGATGGTGCTGGACGAGCTGACGGCGATCCGCGGGGCACCCAAGCACATCAGGAGTGGAGAGCTTCAACGGCCGGCTGCGCGACGAGCTGCTGTCGTCGGAGATCTTCGACACGCTTGCCGAGGCGCGCTACCTCGTGGACCGGTGGCGCCTGCACTACAACCACCGGCGCATCCAGCGGGCGCT
>VGFD01000914.1 GCA_016868975.1 Armatimonadota bacterium
GGTGGAGTTGGAGTGGGTGAAAAAAAAAGCTGGGCTGCTCCAGTGAGGTGAGGCGGGGATGGATCGACTGGGAGCACTCCGAGCTGAGCGTGAGCCGGCAAAGCGCGCTGCTGGGGCTGGCGCGGTCGACGGCGTACTACACGCCGACGGGCGAGAGCGCCGAGAACCTGACGGTGATGCGGCGGCTCGACGAGCTGTACACGCGGCGGCCGTTTTACGGGCGGCGGCGGATGACGGTGGAGCTCGGCAAGGTGGGGCACGTGGTGAACGAGAAGCGCGTCGCGCGGCTGATGGCCGTGATGGGGCTCGAGGCGCTGTATCCGCGCCGGTGGCTGTCGCTCCCCGCGGCGGGCGCGGGGCATCGGATCTACCCGTACCTGCTGCGCGGGGTGCCGATCGAGCGCACCGATCACGTCTGGAGCACCGACATCACCTACATCCGGCTGCGCCACGGGTTCGTGTATCTGGTGGCCGTGCTGGATTGGTTCAGTCGCTACGTGCTGGCGTGGGAGCTCTCGGCGACCTTGGAGACGGAGTTCTGCCTGGCGGCGCTGCAGTGGGCGCTGCGCGCGGGGCGGCCGACGATCTTCAACACCGACCAAGGCGCGCAGTTCACCAGCCACGCCTTCACCGAGCGGCTGGAAGCGGCGGGCGTGCAGATCAGCATGGACGGGCGCGGGCGCGCGTTGGACAACGTGTTCGTGGAGCGGCTGTGGCGCACGGTGAAGTACGAGGAGGTGTACCTGCGCGACTACGGGTCGGCCGCCGAGGCGCGCACCAGCCTCGGGGCGTACTGCCGCTTCTACAATCACGAGCGGCCGCACCAGGCACTCGGCTACCGCACGCCGGAGGCGGCAGTGTACCGCGCCGCGGCCTGAGCGAGCGCGGAGCGGGAATCGGGCAGGTCATGAGGGAAAGCGACCGCGCAGGAAGCCCCAGGATCGGCGCACCGGAAGCGGTGCAGGGTACGGGTACCCCGGAAAGCAGCCGCACGCGGCCGCTGGCGTCCGGGTGGCCGGGGCACTCCGGTTGCCCTCGGGCTCCCTCCGTGCCCCGGCCACCCGGACGTGACACGAAGACGAAACTAGGAGAGAAAGAGCACCCATTCATAGGACCGCCGCCGCAGGGACACTAACTTACTGGACAGTGCCACCTGCTGGCGTAATCGTCTACGCGGCCCGAGCATGATGGGAGTTGCCAGAGCGGGCGGAGCGGGCGAGCACAGTGCGGCGCAGGAATTTCGCGAGGATGGGATCACTGTGGCCAGCGGCGAGAAATTCGGGGAGGCTGTCGCGCAGGGCGTAGGCAACGACGAGTTCAGAGGGCGGGCGATCGGGGTGCATGGTGCGCAGCCAACTGCGAAAGCGCTGCCAGACCGTCGTGCCGCAGGTGAGCGCGAGGTACCGCAGCAGCCCCTGCGCAATGCAGCCGAGCTGGACGTGCTTGTGGTAGGCGGCCAGCTTGCGGCGCAGCTGTTGGCGGTAGAGCTCGGTGCGGTGGTGCATGTACTGGTTGCCGCTGACGCGTCGAATCGGCGGCATCGCCATCATCCAGAAGTGGTAGGCGTAACTGCCGACGACGCGCAGCGCGTGGCGGAAGCCGAGTTCGATCTTGAAGCGGAAGGCGTACAAGATGAGGATGTCGAGGGGGGCCAGGGTGACGTCGGTGGC
>VGFD01000915.1 GCA_016868975.1 Armatimonadota bacterium
CCTGGCCCTGGCCCCCCCTACCTCGGGTTGCGCGGAGGTTGCGTGCGCCGCCGCGTTCTGCCACGATTCGCACTATCGCGCCCCCCAAGTTTCCTCGGCTTCTGAGGTCGTCCATCTACCGCCGCGCGGTTTCTTGACGATGCCGCGGGCGCGTTGGCGGGGTCGGGGTCGGGGTTGGCCCCCCCCTGGCCTCAGCGGGTCGAAGCGCCGGGTCGAGGCCGACGCCGAAGTCGTTGCGCCCCGTTGCGCGCGTTGCGCATTGTGGCCACGTCTGGCCACGAGCGGGATAGGCTAGGGCAGGTGATTACGCGGAAATGCGCGGAGGGCAGGGACGCGCGCGGGACGAATCCCTTACCCTCCACCACTCAATCCCGCACGCACTTACAGCGCATCACGTCCTAGCGGTCGCCCCTGGTCGCTTTTGGATGCCTCACCCGCCTGTGACGGCGAGCAGAGACACGAAGGGCCAGGAGGCATCGTCGCCCGCCCGGCCCTCGCTAGCCGCGCGCCCTCCGAGTCGCCTAGGCGCCCGGTAGACGCCCTCAGTCCACCCCAATCTCATAGAAGTTGTAGTTCAAGCTTGCGCCAGACATTGGTCCCATCGTGCCGCCACCTGGTCTGCTCACCATGAACGCGTACTCGCCGGGCTTGAGGTTCTCCGCCGGTTTGATCCGATAGATCTCGTATCCTTCCGGGGCGCCGGATTGGTCGGGAGTCTTCTCGTACGAGATCTTCATGTTGCGTTCTTTGGGCAGCCCCTGCGAGAAGGACATGAACCCACCGCCGATGAGGATCTCCCGCGTCCCGTTGTCGCGTTCGGCGAGGAGGCCCAGAGCCACCACGCTCGAGATTTCGACGTTGTCCGGGAGAATCATTTCGAATTCGGGGACCCGGTTGTTGGTCCTCAACCGCGACTTCAGCCCGGGCAGAACGGCGAAGGTCTGGATGGCGTAGATGAATCGGCTCCGGGTGCCGGGCTTGGTGAATTTCATCTCGGCGCGCTTGTCTCCCTCGAGCAGGAAGACACGATCCGCATCGATTCTGGTCTGCTTGGTGCCCCAGAGCCTTGCCAGTGTCGCGTCCGGAGTTGCCGGAGGGGACACGGCATGCGGCGAGGCGGGGGCCGGCTTCTTCGTGGCCTGTATCATCGCCTCGATCACTGCGGGCGGAACCCCGCCGTTCTTGAGTCGGATCAATTCGCCCGGCGAGACGTCAAAGGCCGTGGGACTCGTCTGAATGCTCATGATGATCGTGCTTGCCGGCAAGGCTGCCTTGACCAGGTCGACGACATCGGAATTGCGCAATGGGGGTTTTGCGTCCTGGGCGAAGGCCGTCGACGCGGCCATCATCGAGAACAACACCAGCGCGTAAACGTTCGCGAGCTTCCGTGCCGCCATTCGTCCCTCCGTCGACGTTGTCGGTGCTCGGCCGGTCATCCCACCGCGATGCGCCGACCACTACAATGCTTCAGCGACATTGGCGCCTGGGCGCGCGGGAATGGACTCCGGAGGGGCACGGCATGTGACCTGGCACATGTGACCTGGCGCTTGACGCTCTGTCCAGTCCCCCGCTAATACTACTGTGTCAATAAAGTTAGGGAATCCGCGGGGTACGCTGTCACCCTCGGCGTATGCCCAACCTCGCGAACGCCCGTGCCCAGCGGTTTCGCG
>VGFD01000916.1 GCA_016868975.1 Armatimonadota bacterium
CGCACCGCTGCCACCGCCTGCCGCGCGTCGGCCCGACTCTCCGCCAGCCCGAAAAAGCACGAGCCGCTGCCCGTCATCAGCGCGCCCACGCAACCCTCGCCGCGCAGCACGGCGGGGACTTCCCGGAGGTGGGGATACTCGCGCAGCACGGGCGCCTGCAAGTCGTTGAACATCCCCGCCGCCACCCGCCGCGGATTGCCTTCGGCGAGGCCGGCCGTCACCTCGGCCAGCGCCGCGTCGGGATCGACGGGGCCCAGTGCGGCGCGGCGCACGCGGCCGTCGGCGTCCAGGAAGGCCTCGTCCCACGCGCGATAGCACCAGGGCGTGGAGATGGCGAGCGGCGGCCGCACCAGCGCGATCCACAGCGGAGGGCCGCTGGGCAGCAGGGTGAGACGCTCGCCGCGTCCTTCCGCCAGCGCCGTGCCGCCCCTCAGCGCGAACGGCACGTCCGAGCCGAGGCCGGCCGCGAGCCGCTCCAGCGCGTCGGAAGACATCCCCAGCCCGGGCAGGAGATTGAGGAGACGCAGCGCGGCGGCCGCGTCCGTGCTGCCGCCGCCCAGTCCCCCTCCCGCGGGGATGCGCTTGGCAAGGCGAAACACCGCTCGCAGCGGGCGGTCTCCCAGGAAGGCGCGGGCAGCCCGCACCACGAGGTTGCTGTCGTCAGTGGGGACATCCGGCGGCGCGCCACTTAGCCTGAGAAGCACCTCCGGCGGCCCGTCTTCGCAGACGACACTCAACTGGTCGGCCAGCTCGAGGCACACCATCACCGAGCGCAGGTCGTGATATCCATCCGGCATGCGGCCGAGGATCTGCAGGGTCAGGTTGAGCTTGGCGCGCGCGGGGGTGTTTCTCGTCAAGGCGAGGGCGACGGAGACGGCGATGGCGTGGCGGCCGCGGGCGGGTTCAAGGTGATGCTCTCTTCGCTGGACGTGTTGAGCTGATCCATCAATGCCTTGAAATCAGCGTAATCCTTGAGCGGTACTTCCGGCCTGCGCACGATCACCCGGCTGAAATAGGAGATCGTGCGGTCCTGGGCGCGCACGTCGACCTGGAACGACCCCACTGCGTTGTTCAAGGTGACCGCGCCGGGCAGAGATTTCACGGTCCACCCTTCCGGCAGCACGATTTGCAGGCGGCGCTCCTCGTATGCGTTCGCGCCCAGCTCCACGGGATAAAGCCGCTGGCCGACCGGCGTCTCGGCGTAGGAAATCAGCCGCCGCTGCTTGAGCATGGGGAGCGGCATCTTGTAGCTTTCCCCGTTGCGCTCCTTGCCCACGCCCTGGGCCGTCTCAAAATTGACGGTGATTTCCATCGGCGCGCCAGGCGCGCTCGGAGGTGGACTCTGCAAGAAAAAATCCCGCAGCACGCCGGTCGGGTTGATGCCGCTCACGTACAACTGGAACACCTGGCGCTGATCACGCGGCGCCGTCCCGGCCAGCCCCAGCCACGCGAGCGCGTTGGCGCCGTACTCGCGGATTTTCAGCGACGCTTCGAGCGCGCCGTCCGGATCCAGCCGCGCCACGCCCTGAACTTCCTCTCGATTGGCCTGTGGCTGGGCCACCGGGGCCTGCAGAAAACGGCCCGGCCCGCCGTCCAGCACCAGCCCGCGACGTCCCATCACCCCCTGGCCCAACACGTTCGGGACCGGCGCGGAGGGGTCGACCCA
>VGFD01000917.1 GCA_016868975.1 Armatimonadota bacterium
GGCGCCCGGGATCTCGAAGCGCTCCTTCCTTTCAGGATCTCGCGAAATTGAGTGAACCTCCAGGAAGCCGGGATCTCGGTGTCATCGGCGCCGCTCGATCAATCCCTGGGCACCGCCTCCCGCAAGGCCTCCGCCATCCGCGCGTCGAGAGTAAGCACTTCCTGCTCCAGCCACAGCCCGCGCGCCGCCGCCGGCACGCCCGGGTCGAGGTAGGTCCCCACATTCTCCACCGACAGAATCGCGCGCGGCGGGACACCCTCCAGTGTGGTGCCGTCCAGCACCGCGCGCTCGGTGAGCACGACTTCGCCGAGAATTTCCGCCAGGAAAACCGCTTGCACGGTAATTTCGCCGCGGCGCGCCAGCAGGCCCGGGGTGGGACGCCGTCGTCGGTGGCTTCCACGCCGCGCAGCGTGTCCCGGTGTACGGGAAGTCTATTACTGCCGCACGATCCCGATTGATTCGAGGGGTGCTTCCGCGTCTTTGAGGATGGCGCGCAGCCGTTCCACGAGCGCGGAGAATTTCTCCGGCGGCAGTGCGATCTCGTCGGCGTAGTCGTAGCAGAAGCACATGCGCTCGCCGTCGGTGTTCGGATCGTTTCTCTGTTTTTCTGGGACGTTGCGGAAGCCGGCCTCGTTGAGAATCGGCTGACACTCTTCGTACCATTCGCGGCTTCCCCAGACCCAGATTTCGAGCAGCATCAGATATTTCCTCCGTTGATGGGTTTTCGAGTTGCGCGGATTTCTTCCTGGTAGGCGGCGAGCACGCGGGCGACGGGCATGACGTCGGCGTGGATGCCGCGCTCCTGTCCGTGGATGCCGCCGCTTTCGGCGACCCAGGCTTTCACCTTGCCGTCGATCTGGGGATCGGTTGAGGACACCGAGTAGGCGTGCAGGTCGATTTCATTTTCGGTGAACCGCTCGGGGCGGATCAGGTACCCGACGTGCCGGACGTGCACGCCGTAGCGTCGGAGCTGGCCGACCAGGCCGCTGATGGCGATCCACCCGCCGGGGTCAAAGTCCACGTAGGCGATGAGAGTGATGGTGGAGACGTGGGCGGTTCTCAGGGCTTTGGCGAAATATTCGGTGCTGAGGAGGGAGGGGATTCCGCCCATGATGAGGGTGGAGATGTCGTCGCGCTCGCCGAGCAGGTCGGTGGCCTGATCGAGTTCGCGCTTCTCGGCGACGAGCACGACGTCAGGGTGTGTTGTCCCGATGCGGCGCAGATCCGGCCGCGGCTCTTTGAGTCCCAGGTCGGTGTAATCGAAGAGGCGGTAATCGCCCACCATGGCGGCGAGGAGTGCCAGAAAGAGACTGTAGTGGCGATCTCCGCCGCGCGCGCGTTCGATTGAGTCGAGCATCGCCCGCGCGCCAATTTCGCCGATCGCCCGCTGGGCCGCGATTTCGTCAGCGTCGGTGATTTCAGCGACGTCGCCGGCGTTAAAGAATCCGGCGCGCATGGCCACGTCCTGCACGGGGCGGTACCAGAATCCGCGCAGGGTGGTGCCGCTTACGGCCGGCGTGCCGCGCTGCCGCCAGCGAAATACCTGCCAGATGGTGTTGGCCATGCAGCGCCGCTCGTTTTTCCCCAGCGCGGCTTGCAATGGCATGGCGGGCGTGTGGTACAGTTCCCAGGGCCAGTCGCGGAGGTCTTCCAGATAGAGGGA
>VGFD01000918.1 GCA_016868975.1 Armatimonadota bacterium
GCAGCCACACGGCAACGAGCGCCTGAATGGCGAGCCCGGCCTGCTCCTGCACGCTTTCGAGCGCGGCAGGAGCAGGCCGGACGCTCAACGCGGCAATGACGGTATCGACGGTGACCGCCAGCGCAATCGCCAGTTTCGTCCAGCGCAGCGCCAGCGTGCCGATTTCAGCGGCGCGGCCCTCCAGGCGATTGACCAGCACGCGGCCGCTGATCATGAGAGCCGTCCCGTTGGCCACGATCATGGCCAGCAGCGCCAGGTTGTCTCCCAGGCGCGCCAGAGGCAGCGCCCGCGGGAGCATCTGCAACAGCATCCAGGCCGACATCAGCAGGACGTAGGCGAGCAAGAACACGGCGCCGCCGCTCCCGGTCGGGGGCTCCGCCTCTGACTTCGCCGCGCGGCGCCGCATCCGCACCAGCAGCATCAGCGCGAGCAGCGAAGCCGCCGCCCCGCACAGCCAGTCCCAGAAGGCGGCGTCGGCGGGCTCATACACCCGCATCCAACTGCTGCAATACAAGTAGGCCAGCACCAGGGAAGCAATGATCAACTGGTAGAGGCGTGGATTTCCGCCGCTCACTTGTTGGGCCGCCGCACCCGAGTCCACCGCCTTGCGCGATGCCGCGCGCCACATTTCAAGCGACCAGCACAGAAAAAACAAGGCCGCGAATACCGCGCAGAATACGCCGTAATACCAGCACCCCACCGTGGCGGTGGCCAGGAAGATCCCGGCCCAGACGGCGTTCGAGGTCTCCGCTTCACGCAGCGTCCGCAAGAAGAACAGCATGAAGAGCGGAATCCAGCCGATGTTGTACGACTCGCTGATGCCGCTGGTCACGTTGGCCAGCATGTAGGGCGAGCATCCGTAAATCACGCCGGCCACGTACGCCGCGGGCGTCGACCGGGTGAGGTAGCGGGCGAGCAGGAAGGCGCCGCTGCCGGCCAGGGTGATGTTGAAGAGCACCAGCAGATTGAACGCCACGTGGGGCGCCACGAATATCTGCAAGGGCACGGAAAGCAAACCGCCCAGCGGGTCGATGAAGAACAGGCTGCCTCCCGCCGGGTAATTGAGCAGGGCGGTATAAAGGGGAAGCACGTGCTGGTCCACCAGACACTGCTTCACCCACCAGAATCCCCAGAGGTGTTTCCAGACGTCGCTCTCGAAATCACCCACCACGGAGTCGCCCAGGTGAAAGACGAGCGGATAGGTGACCACCAGCGCCGCCCCAAGGTATAGGAGCACGGCCCCCCAGGGTACCGCGCGCAACAGTTGCCGCATGTAATCTCGATGATAGGTGGAAACGCCGCGCCTGTCAGCGTCCCACGGGACGATTTTATTGAGAAATCATGGAGTTGGGGCGCGCCCAGCGGCGCACCAGCGTGTAGGTCAACTCGCCGCGCCGCCACATGCGGTAGCACACGCCGACCATCTTGACGAGGTTGCACGCTTGCGCGAACCACACCAACGGCTGAGGGTTCTTCTTCAGCCAGCGGCTGCCCGACAGCCAGCGCAGCAAGCCCTTGGGCAAGAAGTTCTTGGTAAGCAGCACCATCATGCAGCACCAGAAACGCTCGTCCGGCGGGCGCGGCCAGTTAAGGCTGACCCGCATCTGCTGGAACGTCTTGATGTTCTCACCCTCGATGTCTTTCTCGGTGATGATATTG
>VGFD01000919.1 GCA_016868975.1 Armatimonadota bacterium
ACTGCGGCCACGACACAGCCTTCCTTCTCGATGTGGTCGATCGCATCAATCACCGACTTGCCAGTCGTGACTACGTCATCAACGATCACCACGTTCGTGCCAGCCTTAGGCGCGTTCTCCACCCATCGCTGCGTCCCGTGCTTCTTGGGTTCCTTGCGGACGTAGAAGCCCTCGAGCCGCTTGCCGCACTGGAAGGCTCGCAGCATGGCGGCGCCGATGATGGGATCAGCACCGTGCGTCAACCCCCCGATCGCCGTGGGGACCTCCGGCAGACTCTCGATCGCGCGTACAACCGCATCCCCAACCGCAACGGCGCCGTCGGAGCTCAACGTCAACCGCTTGCAGTCGAAGTAGTACGCGGAAACGCTGCCGCTGCTCAATCTGACGGGACCGCGCACGATCGCCCGTTCCGCGATCAGAGAACGCAGATTGTCTGTGGGGCTAGACACTGGTGGGGCCATAGGACAGCGTTTGAATTATCAGCCGCCAGCAATAGCCTTCGCAAGTCGGTTGTCTGGATCTCGACCGAACTTCGCGGTACTGCTTGATGGCCTTGGAGCGGGAAGTCGTGCGACGAAGAAAGCCGTGCGCTCCGCGGGCGTCTGGTATATAAGTGGACCTCCGGGCGGTCAAGACGACGAGGCCGCGCCGGAAGGCCCTGTCGGCCGCGCGTTCACTGGCGGCTGCAGCCCCTCCGGATCCAGCAGCTGCCCTTTGAAAACCAGATCAGTCTGCTTTTCATTCCCGAAGTGTGGAGGAACCGATGGATCGAATGAATGAACCGGTGGCTCGAAGCAAGATCGTCGGAACGATTGGTGTCCTATTCGTGGGGCTGTGGCTCATGCCCGCGGCCGCTTGGGCTCAGAACACGGGCATCGCCGGCGTGGTGCGAGACTCGTCCGGGGGGGTCCTGCCCGGCGTAACCGTCGAGGCCTCGAGTCCGGCCTTGATCGAGAAGGTGCGCACCGTCGTCACCGACGGCCAGGGCTTGTACTCGATCGTCGATCTGCGGCCGGGGACCTACACCGTCACCTTCACGCTGCCCGGCTTTTCGACGGTCAGGCGCGAAGGCATCGAGTTGACCACCTCGTTTACCGCCACGGTGAATGCCGAGCTCACGGTCGGCGGCGTCCAGGAGACGATCACCGTGTCTGGAGAAGCGCCCACGGTGGATA
The DNA here is from genome assembly GCA_016868975.1 of Armatimonadota bacterium. Taxonomy (GTDB): domain Bacteria; phylum Vulcanimicrobiota; class Xenobia; order RGZZ01; family RGZZ01; genus VGFD01. The sequence continues at coordinate 1,176 of VGFD01000919.1, forward strand.
CCCGCAACGTGGTCCAGGCGCAGGTGCTCGGCGAGGAGATCCGGGAAGCGGTGCCCACGGCGAGGAGCGCCATGGGGATGGCCGAGCTCATCCCGGGGATCACGGTGACGGCGGTCACACGGCCGACCGGCGTTGGGCACGACGTCGTCGGCGTGGCGGACGCCCGTGGTGCGATCAACTTCCACGGCAGCAAGAACATTGACAACTCGCTGCAGCTCGATGGCACGCAACTCGACAAGGCAGGCAACGGGACGACCTCAGCGTGGCAAGCGATCCCCTCGGAGGTGCGCGAGTACGTGTATGAGGTGGCCGCGATGTCGGCCGAGACCATGGGCGGCGGCGTCCGCGTGCAGGTCGTTCCCAAGGAAGGCGGCAATCGCTTCTCGCTCTATGCGTTTAGCGCGTTTACCAATCCCGCCCTGCAGCGCGGCAATCTGAGCCAGAAGCTGATCGACCTCGGGGTGCCCACGCCGA
>VGFD01000920.1 GCA_016868975.1 Armatimonadota bacterium
GCCCAGACGCCGGTCGCAGTGAGGCCGCCCTCCAGCGACACCCACTGTGCTGGCGCAAATTCCACGCCCGACTTCGCGCGCACCGTGCCCAGCCCGTCCCCGAGCGGAATGCCGGTTTCCACCGCGCCCACGCCGTGCAGATTCCCCGAGGCATTCACCTCATGCCGCAGGCCAACGCCGCCGGTTACCACCGGCACCCAGCTCACGTGATCGCTCGTGTAATTATGCTGCAGATCGTCGCCGGTGCGACGCGCGCCGTAATTCGAGTTATATGTCCAGCCGCCGCGCTCGGTCACCATGTCGTAGCGGCCCTGCGTGACCGACTAGCGATCCCCGCGGGTCCGCGTCAGGCTCAGCCCGAAGCCCGCGGCAAGGACTCGGGGTACTATTTGTGCCCCGAGTCCCCCGGTTTCGGGGTGAATCAAGCCCCCGAGTTCCAACACCAGGCGGAATGGAATCCGTCGCGACGGTATCAACGGGGATGGACTGGCTCACCGCCGGCTCCACGGCCTGCGCCTGGGACGGCGCCGCGAATCCGCTCAACGCCAACAGGCCCAGCGCCAGTGCCGGGGCCCAGCGACGCGGGGCGGGCGCCTCTTCCTCAAGCGAAGGCTCGGGGGCGGACGTCAGGGACGCCGCCGGAGCCGGCGCAAGCGGGACGAAATACGGACTCCGAACGCACTCTCTCACCATCCCCTGAACTGTAGCACGGTCGACGACGCGAATTGTTACCTGTCGGTTAGCATCGCACGACGCTGCGCCCGGCGCCCTGGGGAACCACCTCGATTCGCGCGCCGATGCGCTCGGCGAGCCCGGGCACGTGGGAGATCAGCCCAACCTGGCGGCCCGAAGCCTGCAGGGCGTCCAGGGTGGCGAGCGCCCCCTCCAGGGTGTCCGGATCGAGCGTCCCGAAGCCCTCGTCGACGAACAGCGACTCCACCTGGATGCGCTCGGCGGAAAGCGAGGACAGGCCCAGCGCCAGCGACAGCGAGACCAGGAACGTCTCGCCGCCGGAAAGCCCGTTGATGGTGCGCGCCTCGTCTCCCATGTCGCGGTCGACGACCTGGAGGTCGAGATCGTGGCCGGGCACGCGCATCAGCCGGTAGCGCGGCGCGAGATCCCGCAGGTGCTCGTTGGCGTACGCCAGCAGCGCGTCCAGTGTCAGGCTCTGGGCGAACACCTGGAATTTCTTGCCGTCCGCCGAGCCGATCAGCTCATTGAGGTTCTGCCACACGGCGGCCCGCGCGCGACGCTCGCTCAGCGACTCCTGGAGGGCGCGCGCGTGGCGCAGGCGGTCGTCGTCCACCGCCAGATCGCGACGCCGCTCGATCAGCGCCTTCTCGGCGGCCTGCAGGGCCTCGCGCGCCTGGCCGAGACGCGCCGTCGCTTCGTCCGCGGGCAGGCGCGGCGCCTCGCCGTTCTCGTGCGCCTCGCGCTGGCGCCGCCGCTCTTCGAGCACGGTCGCAGAGCGGCGCACCTCCTCGGCGAGCCGGGCCAGCGTGCGGCGGCGCGCGTGGAGCCAGTCGTCGCCGTGGGCCAACAGCGCGCGGAGGGCGGCAACGTCAAGCGGACCGAGCGCGGCCTCCAGCGACCGCGTCTCTCGGGCGAGGGCCGCGGCGGACTCGGCGAACGTCTCATCCGCGGCG
>VGFD01000921.1 GCA_016868975.1 Armatimonadota bacterium
ACTCCTCTGCGGTCTGGATAGGATGGCGCAGCGGCAACACGTGCCCGATCAGCCCAACCTTCATGCGCTTTGTCCTGGCGATGAGGGCTGAGGTCAGCACCGTGCAGGACGGGTTGATGTTGAAGTAGGTAAAGTGGTGCTCATTCAGCATCGCCCCGTCGAACCCCAGGTCCTCACACAGCTCCCACTCCTCCAGGTGCTCGCGGTACGTCTGCGCCGCGACCTCCGGATCGCAGTACTTGTTCGTCTGCCTCATCTCTGGCCCTATCTCCCTGGGAATACCCGGATAGGTCGTCTCGTCAAAGGTGTAGAACTTCACAGCCTTCCTCCTTCAACGGTTGCGTTGGCCGCCGCGCCTGGCCCTTCTTACGTTTGCCGAAGCATACCACGCAGCACCGCGCGCTGGAATACGCGACGGCCAACACCGCGAACTCCCCTGAGACGAGAACTGCTGAATACCCCCGAAGGCGAAAACCGCGCTTGGCGTTCATCTCCACGCCGAAATCAAACGGGCCATCAGCGTCCTCGGGCCCGCCGCGGCAATCCAGCAGCATCAGGTCGGCCGCTCACAGGAGACGGAGACCGAGTCGAGTCAGGGCACTCCTGGACGCTCTGTCTCATAATGTTTACCTCCCCTTTACCCCTCCCACCGCCCGGCAAGACCCTGGGCGGGCTTTCCCTGAACCCCTCTGTCTCAATTTGCTGGCTCTTCGCCCCGTGGAACGGCGCCAGGACCCCGCTGTCCTTTAACGGAGCTCGCAACGCTGGAGCCTGTGCCATCATTACTGGACCCTCACCTGCTGTTTACCGCGAAATGAGGCTGGCGCTGCTACTATATCGTCCGAGATTACAGCGCCACAGGAGGTATAAAGTGGGAACGCTTCTTGAGGTACAGACGTGGCCGCACAATGCTCTGAGGCCGGCTGCGACCAACGCAGTGGCGAACCTGCCTGCCCGCATTCCAAACCCGTCCCTTCCCCTGCCTCGCGCAGTGGAAAAGGTCCGTGTCGTCATCGCCGATCCCCAGACGCTTTTCGTCCAGGCCCTCGAGTCGCTCCTTCGAACGGAACCCGGGATCCAGGTCGTCGGCGTTGCGACCAGTTTCGAACGCCTTGAGCCGCTCATTCGACACCACCGTCCCCACGTGGTCCTCATGAGCATGGTCCTGCCCGACAAGGGGGGGATGGAGGTGGTACGCTCCCTGGTCGAGGGCAACGAAGACCTTCGAATCCTCTTGATGGGCACGCAGAGTTTTGAGTCCCACGTTCCCGAGGCCATGGAGGCCGGCGCTTCCGGTTTCGTGCTCAAGGAGACCGACCGCGAAGAGCTTTGCCGAGCGATTCAAGACGTGCATTCCGGAAAGCCCTACATCAATGAACAAACATCCCGCAAGCTGGTCCTGGACTACCTGATCGGCGACCGCACCAGCAGTCGGCGCAAGGGGCCCCTCACGAGCCGCGAAAAGGAGCTTATCGACCTGGTGGGCGCCGGCTACACCAACCGCCAGATCGCCTCGCTCCTCTTCATCTCCCCAAAGACCGTGGAAGCGCACAAATGCAACGTCATGGTCAAACTGTGGCTGAACGGCAGCTCGGAACTCACCCGATACGCCGTGCTCCAGGGGGCGCTGGACGGGTGCGTGTAGC
>VGFD01000922.1 GCA_016868975.1 Armatimonadota bacterium
GTGGATCGGGCTGTTCGGCCTGATCGCGAGCTTCCACGGCATCATCCTCGGCTACTCCCGCCAGATCTTCGCGCTGGCGCGCGCCGGCTACATGCCCACCTGGCTCGCGGCGGTACATCCGCGCTTCAAGACGCCGCACCGCGCCATCCTGGCAGGCGGGGCGATCGGCATCCTGGCTATCTTCAGCGACCAGGTGATAGTCCTGGGCGGTCAACCACTGACGGCCAACATCATCACGATGTCGGTCTTCGGCGCCCTGGTGATGTACGTCGTCTCGATGCTGAGCCTGTTCAAGCTTCGCCGGACCGAGCCGAACCTCGAGCGCCCCTTCTCCGCTCCCGGGTATCCGCTGCTTCCGGCGATCGCCCTGGCAATCGCCGTCGTGTCCTTGGTGACCGTCGCGTGGCTCAACGTCTGGGTATTCGCCGTCTTTGCCGCACTGATGGCCGGCGGCTACGGCTACTTCCTGGCGACCGGCCACGCCCGGGCCGCCGCCCCTCACGACGAACTGCTAGAAGCCGGCCAACGATAGCCCCCTAGAAGCGGCTCCGGAAGCTCAGAAATACCCCCGGAGCTTGAAGACTCCGAGGCTCAGACCGCCCACTCCCGCCATTAGGCCCAGCGCCGCGAGATAGCCATGCTTCCAGGCAAGCTCGGGCATGTGCTGGAAGTTCATCCCGTAAATGCTCGAAACGAGCGTCACGCACATCAAGGTGATGGTGAAGGCCGTCAGCTTCTTCATGCTGGTGTTGGTCCGGTTGGCGACCAGTGTCAGGTACGTCTCCTGAACGCCGCCGGCCAGATCCCTGTAGAGGTCCAGCGTGTCGGAGATGCGGATGAGGTGGTCGTAGACGTCCTGAAAATGGACGATCGCATTGCGCGAGAGCAGGGGGCTTTCATGGCGCACGAGCCAGACGAAGGCATCCCTCGTGGGGCCGACATAGCGGCGAAGCTTCACGATTTGCTTCTTCAACGCGGCGGTGAGTCCCAGGACCCTGGAATTTTCGGGTTCGGAAAAGACCTTGTCGTCGATGTCCGAGAGCATGTCTTCGAGGTTGTCGAGGACCGGGAAGTAGTCGTCCACCAGGGTGTCGGCGATCAGGTAGGCGAGAAACGCCGCTCCGGCCGATCGCGTCTCCTCGGAGTCCTCCCAGCGCTCGTGCACGACGTCCAGGAAGGGCAGGGGGCCCTGGTGGGACGTGATGACGAACTTGTGACCGAGGAAGAGGTCCACCTCGTTGAGGATGGCGGAGTACTTCGCGTTATCGAAGCGCGGGTGGTGGATGACCAGGAAGACGTGCCCGTCGTACGACTCCAGCTTCGGCCGCTGGCCGTCGTGCAAGCAATCTTCCAGGGCCAGGGGGTGCAAGCCGTACAGGCGCCCGATCTCGCGCAATTCGGCCTGCGACGGCGATTCCAGGTCGATCCAGACCACGCGCCCATCCTCCGGACCTGGCGGTGGCGGCAATGTCGCAGTCTGCCGCGGAACCAGTTCCTGCTTCTCGATGTCCAGGACAAAGACGCGCCACGCCATCGCGCGGGACCTGCCGCCGACCTAGACTTTTGCCGGGCGCTTGAGCTTCTGCGCGGCTATCTCGCCAATCTCGTCGGTGGTATTGGCAACCGGAACGCCGGCGCTTT
>VGFD01000923.1 GCA_016868975.1 Armatimonadota bacterium
AGTTCACGACGTTCTTCGTGTCGCTGAAGTAGAGCAGCACGGGTTCGGGGAACGGCGTCCACCGCAGGCCGTCGGGCGAGGTCGCCACATACACCGCCTGCTGGCGATGCTCGGTCGCAACCCACGGGTCGGTGGCGTCGGGGTGGCGGCGCACCCATTCGCGCGCGGCGTCGGACTCGATCGGCGCCACGTAGAGCGCCTTGTATCGCTCGTGGGCTGGGGCGCTGGGATCCAGGAACACCGAAATCCCGTGCAAGCCGGGCGGGCCGGCCAGCTCCCGGCCGAACACGATGTTGGTATCGTCCCGGCCCTGCCACCGGTACAGGCCCAGCTTGGGTTTTCGCCAGGCCAGGCCGTCATCGGACTCCGCATAGCACAGCACGCCCCCGTAGTCCGGCCCCCACGTAAGAGTCCCACCGCGCGCAGGGTCCCAGAAGTCCGGCGGGATCGCGTGGTACCACATCCGGTACAAGCCGCCGTCGCGGATGATGGTGGGGCCTCCGTTGGCGTGTTCCCACGGTTCGGTGCAGGTGAGGATGGGCGCTGATCGCTCCGCGGGATGCACGGCCAGCCCAATGCCGCGCGGCACCGCTACATGCGCGTCCTGCACGCGCGCGGGCTTGTCCAGCCCCCACATACTGAGCGCCTGGCCCTCGGGGCCAACCCAGCGCGGGCGTCCCGCATAGACGAACCGAAGGTCAACGAACGGGTGGTAGCCGGCCGTCACCTCGAACGGCGGCGTCCGGCCTGGGAGCGGCTCAGGCACGCAAGCAGGTCCTTTCCCCGGCGTCGCGGCGCCGGTTCGCGAGCGTTGATCCCCAGCGGGCGCCCCTGGCCGCGACCGGGCGGTGGCCTCGGGGCTTCCGCCGGCTGCGGCTCGGTCGTCAGCCCGGCATCATATACCGGGCGCTGGCCGGTTGCCGGGTGGACCGCCCTTCGGCCGCGCCCACAGAGCGACACGTCACTGGTATCTGGCGACCTGGACAGCGGCCTACGTAGCGCATCGCCCGGGATTCGGGCCCTGGCGACACGGCGTGGCTCGGTTTCGCGTGTACGCTGCGGGTCGGCCCCTGGGCCGCTCGACGACCCGCCCTGTTTCCGGACGAGGGAACGGCTCCTGGGAGGTCGCGAGGGCCGCGGCACCGATAGCCTCCGGCGGAGGCTGTCCCTCGTGCCTGACCCGCGGCGTCAACTCGTTGGCCGGCGGGGACATGGCGGCGATGCGGGCGGCGATGGGACGGCGTGGGTCGTCGATCGCAGGCCGTGCCGCCGCAGCATCCCAGTGCGGGACGCCGGGCCTCAGCCCTCCTTCAGGCCGGTCAACTGAATGCCCCGAATGAACTGCTTCTGGGCGAAGAAGAACGCTACTAGCATCGGCGCGGTGAAGACTGTCGCCGCGGCCATCATGGCGGTGAACTCGCCGCCCTGGTTGTGGAGGAACCAGCGCAGGCCTAGCGCCAGGGTCTGGTTCTCCGGGGTCAGCAGGTACACCAGCGGCTCCGTGAAGTCGTTCCAGTGGTTCACAAACGAAAAGATGGCCACCGTGGCCACGGCCGGCTTGGAGAGCGGCAGGATCACCCGTCGCATGGTCTGCCAGAGCGAAGCACCGTCGATCTCGGCGGCCTCGTCCAGCTCCTTG
>VGFD01000924.1 GCA_016868975.1 Armatimonadota bacterium
TCGCGGACACTTCCAGCTTCAACCGGAAGCTCGGCCTTCCGGAAATGCGGTTCAAGGAAGTGAACGGGCAGCTCAAGGGATCCTCCGTAAACGCGGGCGTGCGACAGGAGTGGGATGAGGTCCCCTGGGACTGGGAATATGGGCGCACGCTGGCCAACGCGCGCATCTATCAACGCGGCTTCGCGCACTACGTGCGGGCGCGCTACCTGTTCGAAGAGGTCGGGCCCGGAATCGTGCGGGTGCACACTTATTTCGGATGGATTCCACGCGGCATCGCCTACCGTATTTTACTGTCGGTGGGAATGAGCCGCATGGAGGCCGATTACCGCCGGGTCATGCAAGAGATCGAACGGGATCTGCAAGGACCTCAGCGGGCGCCACGCGCAGTGGCCGGCAATTTTCCGGAGAGACTGGCGAAGATCGTCGGAGAGCTTGAGGCGCTGGGGCTGGACGCGATGCTCGTGCGCCAGATGGCCTGCCACGTGCAGCGCGCGGACGACGACGAGCTGACCCGCATCCGGGCCCGCGCCCTGGCGCGCGAGTGGGGGCGGGACTGGCGCGAGGTCGTGGCGGTGATGCTGCACGCCACCCGCAAGGGGATGCTGTGCCTCACCTGGGACGCGGTCTGCCCGCACTGCCGCGGGGTCCGCGTCGAGCTGGACGCGCTCGGCGAGGTTCCCACGCGCGGCACCTGCGAGGCCTGTTCGATCGACTTCGATCTCACCGGACCGGAATCGCTGGAGGTCACCTTTCACGTCCACCCTTCGGTTCGCGCGGTCGAGAAAAAATTGTTCTGTGCGGCGGAGCCCGCCCGCAAGCCGCACATCCTCATCTGCGAGACGCTCCCGCCCGGCGAGATACGCTTCATTCGCGCGCGCATCGGGCAGGGCCGCTATCGCGCGCGCATCCAGGGGCGCAAGGCGTACGGGCTGATCGACGTGGACGCGGGAGCGGACACCGACACCATTGACTGGCTCGAGAGCGGCCGCGTTGAAGTGCGCCCCACGCCGGCCATCGTGGTCGAGAACCGCGAGGACAGCTACAACACGTACGTACTTGAGGAAGCCACCGTGGACCGCGACGCCCTGCGGCCGGCCGATCTGTTCGCGCTCCAGGATTTCCGAGATTTATTTTCGCAGGAAGCAGTGGCTTCCAACGTCATGCTGGAGGTGGGCACGCAGGCGATTCTGTTCACCGACGTGGTGGGCTCGACGCGCTTATACGAGCAGGAGGGAGACAGCGTGGCCTTCGCCGCCATGCGCGAGCACTTTTCGATTGCTCGGGAGGTCGTCAGGGCGCATCGGGGCGGCATCGTGAAAACCATCGGAGATGCCGTCATGGCGGCCTTCGAGCGGCCGGCGGACGCGCTCGAAGCCGGCCTCGCGCTGCAAAAGCGCGTTACCGAGTCTGGACGACTGCAATTGCGCTGCACCTGCCACGTCGGTCCCTGTCTGGCGGTGCGCCTGGATTCAAACATCGATTACTTCGGCGGCACCGTCAACGTCGCCGCAAAAATCCAGGCAGTCGCCAATGCGCGCGAAGTGGTAATTTCCGAGGCGGTCGCGGCCGACAGCGAGGTGCGAAGAATCCTCGAAACGCATACCGTGGAGCACTTTGAATTTCCACTGAA
>VGFD01000925.1 GCA_016868975.1 Armatimonadota bacterium
TGGCCAGCATCGCGCCCAGATGCAAATATGCCGCGCGCGGGCTGAGCAGGTGCAGCAGGCCCCAGGTCACGCCCATGAACAACGCGAACGAGATCGCCACCGCAATCAGCGTGTGGTGCCGCAACGGCGTGCGCCACAGACCGTCGTAGATGAGCCATGCGACCGGAAGCAAGAATATTCCGAGGTGCACCGCGGCCACCGTCGAGATTTTTGAAACCGCCGGATCCACCATCATCGCGCCGGCGCTCATGTAGTAGACGACGATGACCAGCAGGAAGCCGCTGATCCACGTCGTGGTGGCCTCCAGCCAGAACCAGCGCAGGTAGGGGGGCAATTTGCCGGGCTCGAGCAGGCGTTTCTCGAGGGTATAATACCCGCCGCCGTGGATCATCCAGGTGACGCCGGTGACGCCTTCCTTACGCTGCGGATCGTCGCGCAGGTTGCGATCGATCCACATGAAAAGTAAGGAATCGCCGATCCAGGTAATGGCGGCGATGACGTGAATCCAGCGGAGCAGCAGGCCCAGCCATTCCTGCCACAGCTCCATCAGGTTCCGCGAGCTTTTCGGATGAATTCTTTCAAAAGGTTTTCCGAGACGCGCATGCGATAATCGCGCGTGGAACGGACGTCGTCAATCGGGCTGATGTCCGCGCGCAGCGCCTCGCTGGCGTCGCCCCCGTGGATCAGCACTTCCTCGGTCTTGTGGCAGCGCAGCGGGATGGGCGCGACGCTTCCCATCGCGATGGCCACCTCGGTGAAACGGTTGCCGTCGTGAAGGCCGACCGCCGACATGACCACCTTGGAAATCGCCTGCGCGAGCCGCGTGCCGACCTTGCGATAGTAGTGCACGCGTCCGTACGACACGCGAGGGAGAATGATACGCGCCACCAGCTCACCTGGCTGCATCTGCATCTGCTTGTAGCCGGTGTGGAAGCCGTCGTACGGCACCCGCCGCTTTCCCGACGGAGATATCAGCTCCAACGAAGCGCCGTAGGTCAACAGGGCCGGCGGCGAGTCCGCCGCGGGGGACGCATTGGCGACGTTTCCGCCCAGCGTTCCGCGATTCTGGATGGCGACGGCGCCGGTTTCGCGCGCCGCCCGCGCCAGGTTGGGAAATTCCCGCACCAGGGTTTCGTTGGCCAGCACGTCGGTGTAGGTGGTCAGGGCGCCCAGCGAAATCTCCTCGTCGGACACCGAGATGCCGCGCAATTCGTCCAGGTGCCAGATGCTGAAAAACTTCTTCCAGGTCAGTTTTCCCGCATTAAAGCCGACCATTACGTCGGTGCCGCCGGCGAATGGCCGCCAGCCGTCCGCCAGCAATTGCAAGGCCTCATCCAGCGTGGACACGACGACGAGGTCGAATTCCGGAACCGCCGCCCTCATCGCGCCGCCTCGAGCACCGAGTCGTAAATCCGCTTGTAGCCGGTGCAGCGGCACAGGTTGCCGGCCAGCGCGGTGCGCACTTCATCCAGGCTGGGATTCGGCGTGCGCTCCAGCAGATCGGCGGCGGCCAGGATCATCCCCGGCGTGCAGATGCCGCACTGCGCGCCGCCCAGCCGCACGAAGGCCTCTTGCAGGGCGCGGCCCCGCGGCGTGTCGGCGGCGCCTTCGATGGTGCGGATCTCGCG
>VGFD01000926.1 GCA_016868975.1 Armatimonadota bacterium
TCGAGGACGCGGAGCTGCTCCCCATGCCCATCGACGCCTCCCTGGGGATTATCGCGGTGCCGCCCGCGGCCGCCCACCAGACCGCCCGCTTGCTGGTCGACTCCGGGGTGCGCGGCCTGCTGAATTTCACCGGCGTCAAGCTGAATTTTCCGGCGCCGGTCTCGGTGCGCACGGTGGACCTCACCAACGAGTTGTCAATCCTGTCGTATAAACTGGCCACCTTCGACACGCAGGAGCCGGAAAGCGCGCTCGATTTCGAGAGCGGCCGCTCGCGGGGCCGACGGAAGAATCAGGGGGAAGCCGCTTCATGAGCATTCAGGGAGCCGTCAGGGTCAACAGCATCCGGGAAGAGTACGAATACCTCGGCAAGCAGCGCTGCGCTTGCGGCGGCGGATGGAACCGCCAGAGCCAGGCGCTGTTGTTTGACGAAAGCCAGGTGCCCCACGACAAGATCACCGTAAAGTGCGCCGAGTGCGGAAAGACGGCGGATTTTTACTTCGACGTGTCGGCGTTTTTCGGAAAGCCCCCGGTATTCGAGTAGACTTCCAGGGTGATGCGGGCGCACCGCTCCCAGGTGAATTCGGCTGCCTGCTTGAGACCCGCGTCGCGGAATTTTCCGCGCAGGTCCGCATCGGCACAGAGCCGCAGGACGGCGGCGGCGGCTTCCTCCGGGCGCGACGCATCCACCAGAATCCCCGCGTCGCCCACCACTTCCGGCAGGCTGGTCGCATTCGACGAAACCACCGGCGTGCCGCACGCCATGGCCTCCAGCACCGGCAGGCCGAATCCCTCGTACCGCGAGGGGTAGAACAGCGCGCGAGCCGCCCGGTAGACGACTCCGAGATCCTCGTCGGAGAGGCCGGCCAGGCGGGCGATGCGCCCGCGATGGCGCGCGCTTTCAATCGCTTGATCGAGCGCGCGGGAGGACGTGCTTAAGACCACGAGGCTCAAATCCGGAGATCGTTCGGCGATGGCGTCGAATACTTGCAGGCCCATGCCGAGATTTTTGTGTGGTCGGGGATTTCCGGCCACCAGCAAGTATGGCTCGGGAAGCGCGAGGCGGCGCCGGCGCGCGTCCTCGTCGGGCAGGGGCTCGGGTCGAAACATCGGGTCAACGCCAAGGGGGGCCACCGTGACGCGCTCCGCGGGGAGGTGGAGCCAGGTCAAGACGTCTTGCTTTGTGGCCTGGGAAAAGGTGAGCACGTGGCGCGCACGGGCCAGTGCGTGGGGCAGCCAGTGCATGAAATACAGGCGATGGCCGCGCCCGCCGGCGCCCGGATAGAGCAGCGGGATCAAGTCCGGCACGGTGACGCAATAGGGCACCGGGCGCACGAAGGGCAGTGCGGCGGAGGTTGCGTGGTACAGATCGGGCCGCAGGGACATCAGCGTGCGCGGGATGTCCGCCTGCTCGCCGGGCGAGAAAGGCCGCGCCGGCACCGGCTGGACCCGCACGTTCGGATGGCGCGCGGCCAGGTCGCGGGCGTGCGGTGAGGCGCCCAGCAGGGTGAGCCCGAGGTCGGGGGCGAGGGCCGCCATGGTGTCGCTCAGCGAATATACGTAGCGGCCCAGGCCGTGCAGGGTTGGACCAAGCATCCGCGCATCGAGGGCGATGTGGGTCAT
>VGFD01000927.1 GCA_016868975.1 Armatimonadota bacterium
GGCCCGGCGACCTGCGCGGAGACCTGCAGATCCAGACCACCTGGACCGACGGCGCCGCCTCCATCGAAGAGATGGCGCTGGCCGCGCGCGCGCTCGGAAGGGAATACATCGCCATTACCGATCACACGCGGGACCTGTCCATGGTTCGAGGCAGCGACGAGGCGAAACTGCGCGAGCAGACGGCGGCCATCAAGAAATTGAACATCGACGGAATCCGGGTGCTGTGCGGCGCGGAAGTCAATATCCGCCGCGACGGCAGCCTGGACGTGGACGACGAGGTCCTCGCCGAGCTGGACGTGGTGGGGGCCGCCATCCACCATCACTTCACGCTGTCGCGGGACGAGATGACCGCGCGCGTCATCCGCGCCATGGAAAATCCCCACGTGGACATCTTTTTTCATCCCACGGCGCGCAAATTCGGCCAGCGGCCCCCGGTGGACCTCGACATGGACGCGATCATCGCGGCCGCGGTGCGCACCGGCACCATCCTCGAAATCGACGCGCAGCCCGACCGCCTGGATCTGAAGGACGAGCACGTCCGCAAGGCGGTCGAGGGCGGGGCGTACTTCACCATCGACTCGGACGCCCACAGCGTGCCCGACCTCGCCTTCCCCGACACGCTGGGGATTCCCCTGTCGCGCCGCGGGTGGGCGCCGAAGGATCGGGTGATCAACACCCTGCCGGCCGAGGAGTTCCTGGCAAGGCTGAAAGGGCGCTAGCGGAATCCCGCCTGCTGCAAGCGCCGCACGAAGGGCGCGTCCAGGGCGCGCACCCAGACCAGCGACTCCATGGGAGTGACGGCCGCGCCGCTGTCGGCGAGCCCCATCAGACCCTCGGGGATCCAGCAGAGCAGGTAGGAGTCGCCGGTTTCCGCCTCCTCGACCCAGGTAACCCAGCAGTCCCACGGCGGGGTGTCGTTCTCGTCGAACAGGCCGTTGGTCGTGTACTCGGCCGCCGCGTCCCAGCCGGTGCCGGCCGGCAGGTAGGCCAGCAGTCGTCCCTTGCGCTGCACCGGCTCCAGGCGCTCCATCCGCGGCATCACTCCGGCCGAGGCCAGCAGCTCGGCACGGCGGCGCGCCACCCAGTCCACGATCTCGGCGCGCTGCGTCGGACTGGCCGCCTTCAAGTCGCCTCCGCAGCCGATCCAGGGGACGCAGGTCGGCCGCAGGTCAGACGAGCGCAGGCAGGAGCGGGCATCCCGCACGCTCACGCGATCGGCGCACCACGACACGGTTTCGGCGAGGCGCGCGCGGAACACGTCGAGATCTGAGGGATGGCGAGGAACAGGCTCCAGCGGGGGGGTCAGGACATCCTCCACGGGAAGCGTTATACCATGCCGCCGCGCGAGGGGCAAGGAGTTCGGGCAGGTTGGAGCGGTTTCGCACCGAAGCCAGGAGGCCATGGACACGCTCGATCCCGCGATCCTGCTGGTGGACGACGACGTTCACGTGGTGACCACGCTGGTGGCCGCCCTGCGCGACATGGGCCATACCATGGTAACCTGCAGGAACGGCCTGGAAGCGGTGGAGCGGGCCGCCGAGCGGGAGTTCGCGGTCATCCTGCTCGACGTGCAGATGCCGGTGATGGACGGTTTCGACGCCGCCGAGCAGATTCGCAAC
>VGFD01000928.1 GCA_016868975.1 Armatimonadota bacterium
CCCGGACGCGCGGTCACAGTACGACCTCCCGACCATCAAAGGGTGGCTAGCGGTGTTCCTGAAGCGGTTCTTCGAGCTCAGTCAGTTCAAGCGATCGGCGCTCCCGAATGCCCCGAAGGTGGGCTCTGGAGGGTCGCTGTCGCCCAGAAGCGACTGGCGCGCGCCGAGCGACAGCCATGCGGACGCCTGGCTCGAGGAGCTGGCGCGCGAGGTGCCTTAGTACTCATTCGCATAAATATGACAACGTATTACGCTTGCTTGTTCTGGCCAGCGCGGGCTACCCTGACCATCCAGGAGGCCGCGCTGAGTGCCGAGACACAGCCCGTTTGCCATCATGCTCTCCAAGGACGAGCGCGATATCCTGGAGAGCCGGGCGCGCCAGTATACGTTGCCGTACTTTCAGGTCATCCGCGCCCGCATGATTCTCATGGCGGCCGACGGCTACGCCAATGACCAGATCGCCGCGGCCCTCTCCATCGGACGCGATGTCGTCAGTCTCTGGCGCAAGCGGTTTTTCTACCAACGCCTGGCCGGGTTGGAGGAGCACCCTCGCTCGGGTCGGCCCCGAGCTTTTCCCCCCAGAGGTCGTCGTCCAGGTCAAGGCCATCGCGTGTGAATTACCGGCCACACTGGGCGTCCCGCTCTCGCGCCTCAGCACGGCGGACGTCCGCCGGGAAGTCCAGCGCCAAGGGATGGTGGCCACGGTCAGCGACAAGACGGTGTGGCGGTGGCTGCATGAGGACGCGATCAAGCCCTGGCAACACCGGACGTGGATCTTCCCGCGCGACCCGGACTTCGCCCAGAAAGCCGGACGCATTCTCGATCTCTATGCGCGATGCTGGGAGGGGCGGGCCCTGACGAGCGACGAGTTCGTGCTCAGTGCCGACGAGAAGACGAGCATCCAGGCGCGCCGGCGCCGGCATCAGTCGCTGCCGCCTCGCGCCCGCCAGCCGATGCGAGTCGAGCATGAATACATCCGCTGCGGCGCGTGGGCGTACTTGGCCGCGCTCGACGTGCATCACGCCAAGTTGTTTGGCCGCTGTGAGCGGATGACGGGGATCGCCCCATTCGACCGGCTCGTCACACAGGTCATGACCCAGGCCCCGTACCGCGACGCACGCCAGGTCTATTGGATTGTGGACAACGGCTCGTCGCATCGGGGGCACCGTGCGGTTCAGCGCCTGCAGGCGCTGTTCCCCAATCTGGTGCTGGTCCACAGCCCGATTCATGCCAGTTGGCTCAATCAAATTGAAATTTACTTTTCGATCGTGCAGCGCAAGGCGCTGACCCCGAACGATTTCCAGTCGCTGGCCGACGTCGAGGCGCGCCTGCTCGGCTTCCAGCGCTACTACGAAGAGCTCGCCACGCCGTTTGAATGGCGGTTCACCAAGGACGACCTCGCGGCCGTGCTCCGCAAGCTCGGCGACACGCCCGCGCTGGCCGCCGTCGCGTAGCAGAATACGTTGCCGAACTTATGAACCAGAGTACTAAGGGCCTGCCAGGAAATAAGTGAATAGATAGCGCTTGTACTCCAGAGCCGGGCGTGGTACCGTCGCGCTGTGCAGTGGGCGATGCTGCGGTCGAAACATGCGGCGCTCCGCGCGGTCTTCACC
>VGFD01000929.1 GCA_016868975.1 Armatimonadota bacterium
AGGAGCTGGTGGCCCGCGAGGAGGAAGTGCGCCGCAACGCAATGACCAACTGCCTGCGCATCGCCAGCCACGACCTGCGCAATCCGCTGGTCGTGGTGCAGCTGGCCGCGCACTCGCTGGCCACCTCGTCGAACGAAAATACCCGCACGGTGATGCACGACGCGATTCAGAATGCGGTGACCCGCGCGACGCGGCTGATCGACACCTACCTGGAGGCCTCCGAAGCGGTGGCCGGGCGTCCGCTGGTGGCCCGCAAGGCGACGGTGGATCCGCGCGCCATGGTGGATGAGGAAATCGCCTTTCTCCGCGCGGCCTACCGCGACGAAGCGCTTCCCGTGGAAAATGAAGTGGCCTGTCGCTCGCTGTTGGCGGATCCGGAGAAATTGCGGCAGATCTTTGCCAATCTGTTGTCGAACGCGCAGAAATATTCTCCGGACGGCGGCCGCATCAGGGTATTCTCAAGGGAATCGGCGGAGGGGGTGATTTTTGGCGTATCCGACAGCGGCGTGGGGATCAAGCCGCAAGATCAGCAGTCGCTCTTCGGGCCCTTCCAGCGCGTGGGGGACGTGACGGCCACCAAAGGCACCGGCCTGGGTCTCTGGATCACGCGCGCGCTGGTCGAGGCGAACGGCGGATCCATCTGGGTGGAGAGCACGCCCGGCCAGGGCGCCACTTTCCTGTTCCGCATCCCCGCGCGGTGATGCTGCGCGCGTCTCTGGAGCGCGCCATGCGCGATTCTCTGGTGGTCGAGTTTTCGTACGGTGGCGGGTTTCGGCTTGTCGACCCGTATTTTTTTCACCACGTGGCGGAACCCAACGAGCTGGAAATCGTTCCGCTCGGGCGGGAGTTTTTATTTGGCTGGCAGGTGGAAGGCCATGCGGTGTCCGACCCGGAGCCTGGCTGGCGGCTGTTCGAGATCAAGCAGATCGAGTCGCTGGCCGTGACGCGCACTCACTTTTCCCCACGGCCGGACGCGCGGAATTATCTGAAGTAGCTTTCCGCGACCTGGCGCATGCGCTGCATGCTGACGGCTTCATTTCCGCTGGACGCGGCCATTATAACCGTGGCCAGCACCCGTGTGGTCCGGCCGTTCGAAGACTGCCGGCGCATCTGCAGCTCGCCGACCCATCCGTTGCGGCGCATGGGAATGACTGTGGCGCCGCCCACTTCGCGGGGGGCCTCCAGCTGCCATCCTTCCGTCATCACCTGGTGCTGCGTGTTCGCGTAGCAGCTGCTGAGCCGGTCGTCGGGCACGTCCATCACGTACAGCCGCATGGCCGCGCTGTCGCCAAGCTGCGGGCTCTTCAGCTCGTAGCGGACGCGGGGCGGACTCTGCTCGCCTACCGTCTGCACCGCGACCCAGTCGGAGGGGAGCGAGATCTGGTAGGTCGGGATTCCGGGCGGTCCGTCCCTCGGGCCTCGGCCGCGCGGACCCTCCCCGGGCGGGCCACCGCCGGGCATGGGGGGGGGCTCCATTCCCCCGGGCGGTCCCGGGAGTGAGGGCGGCGGCGTGGGGGTGGGCGCCGGCGCCGCGATTGCAGGTGCGGCGGCGGGTTGGGCCGGCGCGGCCGGCTGATACGTCACGGTGGGCGCCACGTTGCGGATCACGC
>VGFD01000930.1 GCA_016868975.1 Armatimonadota bacterium
CGCGGGTGCGGGGACATCGGCCGGCGCGGGCCGCGCCTCCGCGGGGGCGGCCGGCTCCGCCTGGAGCCGTGCTTCCTCGGCACGTCGCGAGGCATCAGCCCGCGCGCGCTCCTCGGCCTGCCGCGCCTCTTCCGCCCGCACGCGCTCCTCGGCCTGCCGCGCCTCTTCCGCCCGCACGCGCTCCTCGGCCTGCCGCGCTTCTTCAGCCCGCGCGCGCTCTTCCGCCTGCCGCGCCTCTTCCGCCCGCGCGCACTCCTCGGCCTGCCGCGCTTCTTCCGCCCGCGCGCGCTCCTCGGCCTGCCGCGCTTCTTCCGCCCGCGCGTGTTCTTCCGCCTGCCGCGTCTCTTCCGCCCGCGCGCGCTCTTCCTCGGCACGCGCCCGCTCGGTCGCCAGCCGCGCTTCCTCCGCCAGTCGCGCCTCCTCAGCCTGCGCCCCGGCGTCGGGCGACGCCACCTCATCCTCTTCCTCGTTCGTGAGCGTATCCCACAGCAGGGGCCCCTCGAGCGACTCAAAAACATTCACGTCCGCGCCCGGCCGAATCGGCGGGCCCAGTCCCAGCACGGGAGCCGGCTGCTCGGGCGGCGGCGGCTCCTCCACGGGCGGAGGCGGCGGGGGCTCCGCCTCGCGCATCACCGGCACCTTCTCCACCGCCACCCGCCAGACCGGCGCCTCCGACCCTGGCTCGGCCACCGGCGTCCCCGCCTTCGCGCGCGCCTCGTCCAGCTTCTCGCGGAACGAGATCTCCTTGGGATTGTTTTCCACCGCGCGCTCCAGGTGCGGCACCGCCTCGCCGAAGCGGGACAGCTCCACCAGCGTGCGGCCCAGGTTGAAGTGCGCGTAGCCGTCCTGCGGGTTCAGCGAGGACGCCTGGAGGTAGTGCTGCACCGCGGTTTCCAGCTGGCCGCTGCGGCTGTATGCCTCCGCCAGGTGGTAGTGCGCGTAGGAGTCGTTGGGATCCACGTCCACGGCGCGCTTGAGGCTCTCGATGGCCTGCGGGATCTGCCCGGTTTGGAGCAGCGACAGCCCCAGCTTGTAATGCGCCTCCTGGAAGCGCTCGTCGAGCTCGACAGCCCGCTCGAGCATGGAGATCGCGAGATCCGGCCGGTAGATGGCCTCGCACGCCTCGGCCAGCGCGAAGTGCACGCGCGGATTGCCCGGATCGCGGTCGATCGAGATCTGGTATTCGCGAATGGCGTTCTTGTGCTTGCCCTGGCGCGCGTAGATGCGTCCCAGCGCGAGGTGGTAGGACGCGTTGTCGCCCTCCAGCTCGATGGACCGCTCCAGCGACTGCACCGCGAGCGCGCCCATGTTCTCCTTGTCGTAGGCCAGCCCCAGCAAGTGGAGCGCCTCGGCGCTCTTGGGATTTCCGTCCACCGCCATCTTCAGCATCTGGATGGCCGGCTGGTTCTGGCGCACATCCATGAGGATCTGGCCGGACACCGTGTAGGCTTCGGTAAGCCGGGGATTGAGCTCCATCGCGGTCTTCAAGCTGCCCAGCGCCTGCTCGAGGCGCCCCAGGAACTTGCAGGCCAGCCCCAGCCGGTAGTGCGCGTAGGCATTCGCCGGATTGATGGTGATGGGCTTGTGGAATGCGTCC
>VGFD01000931.1 GCA_016868975.1 Armatimonadota bacterium
AAGGCGGGGCGCGGCACCGATGGGCGCAGGTTTCCCTGGGGTGGCGACTGGGACCCTGAAAAGTGCAACAGCGACGGGCCCGGCACCACGTCGGTGCACGATTATGAGAAGGCAAACGTGTCGCCCTACGGCGTGGTGGATATGGCCGGCAACACGTTCGAGTGGATTGACGAGGGTACGAAGCGTCGGCCCGGCGCGGTGCAGATGAAAGGTGGCTCGTGGGGAAACTACGTCCGCGACGGCATGCTGCCGTACGAGCTGGCCCACCACACCTCCATCCTGCCGGACAGCTATTACGCCGCGTGCGGGTTCCGCGTGGTCACCACCGAGCGGCCGGCCGTGCTCAACGGCACCCCCTCGGAGGCCACCCCGCCTGAGCCGAAAGCAAGGCCCCCCGCAAAGCCACTGGGAGAGGCGCTGCGCCAGCGCATCCACGAGAGTGCACGCAAGGGGGACGTGCCCACGCTGGTGGATGATCTCGGCGCGCTCACCCGCGAAGTGCGCGCCCGCCGGCCCCTGGAAGGCGCCGCCACCGATCCCGAGATTCGCCGCGCCGTGGCGCGCGCCAATTCGGCCGCCAACCACGTCGCCATGTACGCCGCGGCCATCGCCAGCGGCGGCACCGCGCTGCAAGCGACCGTGGACGTGGCCCGCAAGCACCTGACCGCCTCGCTCGTCGCGCTTGATAACGCGGTGGACGCGGTCGCGGCCGCCGGGCCCGCCGCGCCCGTCCCGCAGGCGAAGGGCGAGACAGGCTTGCAGTGGCAGGACGTGCCGGCCGGCAATTTCGCCTACGGGCGCGACAACGATACGCGCGCCCTGCCGAGCTTCCAGATCACGAAATATCCGGTCACCAACGCGCAATACCGCCAGTTCGTGACGGAGACGGGCTACACGCCGCAAGGGGGATGGCGGACCCCGGCCTCCGGTGTCGACGAAGGGTGGGCAGACCACCCTGCCGTTCACGTCACCCATTACGACGCGCTTGCGTACTGCAAGTGGGCGGGGGGGCGCCTTCCCAGCGAGCCAGAGTGGGAAAAGGCGGCCCGGGGCACGGACGGGCGGCAGTACCCGTGGGGCCCCGAGTGGCGCGACGACGCCTGCAACAACGAGATGGGCGGCACCACGTCGGTGACCCGCTTCGAATCGGTCAACGTGTCACCCTACGGCTGTGTCGACATGGTGGGCAACGTGCTGGAGTGGACCAGCAGCGCCGCCCCCAACCGCCCGGGCGCCATCCTCACCAAGGGCGGCGCCTGGCACAACTTCTCAAACCGCGCGTTCAACGCGGTGCGCTTCACGTCCGAGCCGCCCGACGTGGCGCACGGCGCGTGCGGCTTCCGGGTGGCGCGCTAACCCTGAATTAAAATGCCCACCGACGGCGGTTGGCGGCCGGTGGGCCGGGGATGTTCGTCCGAGCCGCCGCGGTCCCGCGGGACCCGACGGCCGTCCGGGACGTGCGCCTGGACACCTCCGTGGGACGCGCTCCGCCCCCGCGTAAGGAGCGGATTCGAGGTCATTGGAGGGGTGCTCGCCAGACGGAAACCCAGGTTGTTGTTGCTATTGTCGGGTTGGTTGTTGTTGCGATTGGCGC
>VGFD01000932.1 GCA_016868975.1 Armatimonadota bacterium
CAGGGCAACGTGCTCCATACGATTACCGCCCGCGTAGACAACGCCACCAACGAGCTGTACCGGAATCATTTGTCGTTCATCAAGGATCTGGCGCCGGAAATGGGACGGAATTTCAAGCTGCTTTATGGCCTCAAATTCTGAAGGGGGCGGAGAGGTATGCCTATCAGTATCATCGACGGCCTTCGTATCTATTCCGAACTGCACGGCGAAGGCGCGCCCGTTGTGCTCGTCCATGCGTAAGCTTCCCCGATCGATTGACAGCGGAGGGTAGACTGCTCCGGGTCAGGAGCGGTCATGCGGAAGTCGAAATTCAACGAGACGCAGATCGTCGCGATGCTGAAGGACGCCGAGAGCGGCATCCCCGTGGCGGACCTGCTGCGGGAGCATGGGGTCAGCAAGGCCACGTTCTTCAAGTGGCGAAGCAAATACGGCGGCGCCACCGTGTCGGATGTGAAGCGGCTGCGTGAGCTCGAGGCGGAGAACGCGAAGCTGAAACGGATGTACGCGGACCTGGCGCTCGAGAATGCTGCCATCAAGGATGTCCTGAACCGAAAGCTGTAAGGCCGTTCGCGAAGCGACAGATCGCCGAGGTCCTGGTCGAGGAGCACCACCTGCCGGTGCAGCGGGCCTGTCGCGTGGTGAGGCTGTCGCGGGCGGCGTTTTACCAGCCTCCGGTTCCGACGAGTCGGCGTGATGCCGCGGTCATTGCGGCCTTGACGGATGCGGTGGCGCGCTACCCGCGGTGGGGCTTCTGGAAGCTGTTTGACCGCCTGCGGGTCGAAGGCCGGCCGTGGAATCACAAGCACGTGCATCGCGTCTACTGCGCGTTACGGCTCAATTTGCCCCGGCGGACGACGCGACGCGTGCCGCGGCGGATTCGACAGCCGCTCGCGGCGCCGCCCGTGCTGAACCAGACGTGGGCGCTCGACTTCATGACGGAGACGCTCTACGACGGGCGGCGCGTGCGCCTGCTGACGGTGATGGATGAAGGCAATCGTGAGGGGCTGGAGATCGCGATGGGGCTCTCCCTGCCAAGCCGACGGGTCATTCGCATTCTCGACGAGCTCGTGGCCGTGCACGGCCGCCCGTCGGCGGTCCGCGTCGACAACGGGCCGGAATTCACGGCCCAGAGCTTCGTCGATTGGTGCACGGAGCACGGCGTGGCGATTCACTACATTCAGCCCGGCAAACCCGATCAAAACGCGTACATCGAACGCTTCAATCGCAGCTACCGCACCGAGGTCCTCAACGCGCACCTCTTTGAATCGGTCGCCGAGCTGCAGGCCCTCTCCTCCACCTGGTTGCGGATCTACAACGGCGAGCGGCCCCACGACAGCCTCGGCCGGGTGCCGCCGCTCACGTTTCTGCCGAGGCCTTCATCAGCCGGTCAGTCTCTCTTCGCAGTGTCTACTTGACGGGGAAGCTTACGCGCGTTCGAACTACTCACCTGCCACCTCGCTTTTGATATCGCTGGCTCCGGCGACAAGCGCCGGGGGCCGGTCAAACGCTCGCCACATGAGTTCGAGTTTACCTTCAGCGCAACCAGTGAGTACGGTGGTTAGACGAACCGACTGCGTCGAATAA
>VGFD01000933.1 GCA_016868975.1 Armatimonadota bacterium
CGAAATTATTTTCATCAATTCTGCACAGAAAATCTGCTCCACTGCACGACCGGAAAAACCGAGGCAGTAGTCGCCCCCGCTGTCGAACTCGCCCTTGCACTGGTAGCGAGGAGCGGTCTCGTTCTTCCTGACGTAGTAGACGTTGAGCTTGCGCCCGCACCGTCCACAGCGAAGCAGGCCGGCAAGCAACGCGCGGCCCGAGCGGACGGCGGCAACCGCAGGGTCACACGCCTTCTTCGTGCAGTTGCTCCTCATGATTTTCTGGTTCTCCTCGAATGCGTCCCAATCCAGGTAAGACTCGTGATGATTCCGGATGAGCACACGGCACTCCTGCGCCGTTCGCAGGCGTCCCGTGCGCTTGTGGAGCCGCCCGTCGTGAACCGTCATTTCGGTCGGACGCCGGCCATACACATAGGCCCCCGCATAAACCGGGTTGTGCAAGATACCGTTGGTCCAGGTCAGCGTTGGCGGCTTCCATACGATGCCGTCTCTGCCCCTGGCCATGCCGTTGGCGGGAACAAGAAGGCCTTCGTCGTGGAACCACTTGAAGGTCTGTCGAACGCTCCAGGTTTCTCGAAATTTACGAAAAACCAGGTGGATAGTTTCCTGGACCCGTAAGTCAGGATCCTTCACAACGCGGCCTTCGAGATCGTAGACATATCCCGGGGTGAGCTTTCGCCGCAGTTCTCCGCGTCGGGCCTTCTCCTCCATGCCTTGCTGCATGCGGAGTTTGAGAATCTTCAGTTCCACGACGCTCAGGGTGCCCTTGATGCCCAGCACGAGCTGGTCGTCCATCAGGCTTAGATCGTAGACCTGCTCCCCGTCGCCGATGAGCGTATCAAACAGGCCGCACACTTCCAGCAGGTGGCACCAGTCGCGGTCCGTGCGCGATAGGCGAGACGCTTCGCGGCTGAATATGATCCCCACTTCTCCCAGCGTGACCGAAGCGATGACGCGGTCGAACCCGGCGCGTACGGATCCGGGTCCGGCGCTGGTGCCAAGATCGCTGTCGACGACTTCAACCTCGGTCCAGCCGAGGGCACGCGCGCGATCGGCAAGGGCATACTGCAATCGTTGGCTCTCGGTATTTTGTTGGACCTGCTTTTCCGAAGATTGGCGCACGTATACGATGGCCTTGCGCGCGAGATGGACGTCGGCGATTTTATGCGATTGGGGAGTGGGCTGCACACTCATCGGGCATCTCCCTCCCTTCCGTCAGCACCGCCACAACGGCGGCGGCCATCAGGCGCACTACTTCGCGACGGCTTCTTTCGTCCAGCCTTCCGTCCAGGGGCACCTGGGGTTGCAGCGGTGCCCGTACACTCCATTCGAAGGTCAACTGCTCCACGGCTTTTCTCCTCCTGCGGTTTCCTGACCGCAGAGGGACCTTTGTGCAGCGGTGCCGTTGAGTCTTCTTCAAGGGAGGCGGCATACGCATTGAGGAGTTCGCAGAGGCCCGTAAGAGCCCGCATCCCAAGGTGCACATCCGAGGATATGCACAGCTCACCTGCAGTCGGCGCCAGCATCCACGACGGAATCTTGAGCTTGCGCTCCCCAGGCACCAGGCACGTTACCCACTCGT
>VGFD01000934.1 GCA_016868975.1 Armatimonadota bacterium
AGGTAATAAAGATGAGGAAGCCCGAGCCCCTCGGCCAGGGCGGCGCGGGCGCCCCACGACACGGTGAGCATGGCGCCGTTGTCAAGCACCAGTCGAAATCGTTTGTGCTCGGGACGGATCTGGCGCAGGCGCATGTAGTTCACGTAGGTGCCGCGCCCGGCTTTGGCGAGGGTGGGATGCAGCGGTGCGGCGCCCTCGGCGGACGGCCCGGCGGCCACTGGCCCGCGGTCGGTGTGCCACCACGCGCGTCCCTCTCGGCCCTGCAGGTAGAGAACCTCTGAGGGCAGGACTTCGCTGCCGGCCAGTGGGACTTCGGTCGGCGGCGCGGGCCACGTGGGCGGGTGGATTTCGGGCGGGCAGGGGACGCGCCAGTCGCCGGGCAGAGCCAGGACGTCCCCCTCGCGGCGCGCGTGCGCGAAATTGATCAGGGTTCCGGGGGATATTTCCACGAACGGCGGTCCGCTGATGGCATCGAGCGGGCCGGGTCGGTGCGCCACGTCCCCGCGCGCGGAGGTGGCTTCCAGGCGCCCCAGATATTCGTCGCGCAGCATGGCGACCTCGGCGCGCCGCCAGAAAACCAGCCCGTCGGCGGACTGCAGTGGGATGGGGTCCAGGTCAGGCGTTGTCCGCATGGCCGGGCACTCTTCAATGGTGGTCAGCGTCCTTCCCCCGCATCGGCAGGTTCAAATCTCCGGGAGCACTTGAAAAGAGAGGCCCCGATCTGCCCGATACACTGAAAAATCGCTGGACTATTTCCTCTTCCAGAGCAAAACCGGCGGAGTAGAATATTATCGCTTGAAGGACGGCCTGTACGTGCGCACCTTCCCCAATCGGCGTGGACGGTTCCGCTGTGCGTCGCGGTGGTGGATGGGTTCACTGGAAGTTTGGAGCGGGATGGAGTCTCTCAGGCAGGCAGCCGGTCGTATAATTGTCTCAGCCGCGGCGCAGATTCCCGTGCCCCGGCGCGCGTGAGCCCGACCACGGCGGTGGTTTGAAATTCCCCACGGTCGAGGAAGCGTTCGAAGATTGGCACGCAGCGCCTTTAAGTATCCTGCACCGCTAATGTAGCGAGGAGCAGGCGTCGGAGCCGACATTTCCCTCGCCGCCGAGTGTCCGGACGCGTCCATGCCGACTACGACAAGCGCTACGCTTGTGGATTGGCAATCCGTTGAGCCGCATGAGACCGGCCATCCCGAATGGCCATTCCGCTTATTACCGGTGAGTAATTCGGCATGGTCTAAATCGCTGCTCGGCATCCAACGGAATTTGCCGGTCGGCATAGGGCGGAGTTGAAATTGGGTACGCGGCGGCAGCGTTCGGTTTGCGGCGGAATACCCACACTCCCCTGAAGTGTCCATTGTTTAGAGCAGGCTGGGTAGTCGCCCCAGCACATCCTCTCGAAATGCGCTATAGGCAGCATCTTTCAGACGATCCACATCGCGGACGGTGATGCGGCCGGTCATGTACAACTCGCTCTTCATCTCCAGCACGCCGTCGGTGATGAGCTCCTTCAAGCCCTTCGATACGCCGGGGCGTGACGTATTGGTGAGCCGGCACAGATCTTTCTGGGACATGTTCAACA
>VGFD01000935.1 GCA_016868975.1 Armatimonadota bacterium
AAGGCGGAGACGACGCAGACCACAAATCCCTCGCGCGCGGCGATTTCCTCAGGCGCGCTGGCCGACTGGCAGATGACGCGGGTCCTGGCCCGCGCCTCAACGGGCAGCGCATCGACGGCGCGGGGTTGCAGCACGATCAGGCGGGTCGCGCGGCGCACGGTGTCGCGCGCCTCGTCCGATTCCCCGAGGGACCCGTAGAGGTCGGTGCCGGTCAGCGCGACCACGACCGGCCGCTCGGGGTGGGCGTCCTGGAAGGCCAGCACACAGGCGCGCGATTTCAGGGCGTGCAGCGCGATCAGCACGTCCGCCGGGCGGCCGTCCCAGCGGTTGGAAATCGTGACGCGGTGCCCCAGGGAGCGCAGCAGGCGGGCCCAGCGCAGGGCGGTGGTGCGGTTTCCTCCGCGCGCGCCGACGGGCGGCGCGGGGGTCACGAGGGCTATGCGCACGTGCGGAAGCCGGCGAAGACGTCGCGTCGGTCGGGCATGTAGAAGTTGCGGTAGGTGGGGCGGGCGATGCGTTCGCGGGTGGCCCAGCATCCGCCGCGCAGCACGCGGTGGGTGCCGAAGTAGGGCGCGGAGTAGGTGGCGTACGGGCCGGGCGAGAACCCCGGGTAGGGCTCGAAGCGGTCGGCGGTCCACTCCCACACCGCGCCGCGGTCGAGGCCGTGGCGCGCGGCGAATTCCCACTCGGCCTCGGCGGGCAGGCGGCGGCCGGCCCAGCGGCACCACGCCTCGGCTTCGTGCCAGTTGACGTGGAGCATGGCGACCTGGGGGCGCAGCGAGCGCTCCTGGTTGAAGACGCGGGTGATCCACTCGGCGCCTTCCCTGCGCCAGTAGAGGGGATGGCTGACCCGCGCGCGCCAGCGCCAGCCTTCCCCGGACCAGAGTTCCCGGCGCGCGTATCCGCCGTCGTCCACGAAGTCCGCGAACTGGCCTTCGGTGACCGGGCCGCGGGCCATTCGAAATGGCGCCACGGTGACCGGGTGCGCCCACTGCTCGTTGTCGAACACGAAGGTCTCGTCGCTCCGACCGCCCATGTCGAAGGTGCCCCCGGGGTAGGAGAGGTCGCCCCCGAGTGCGTCGGTCAAGTCAGGAAGCCCGCCGGCGGGCGGGTCGCCCAGCGTCTGGCGGGTGTAGCAGAGGGCTTCCCCGTGCATGTCCTCGTGCAATACGGCGAGGCGCACGAAATAAAGCTCGGGCGCGTCCTCGGCCCAGCCCTCCAGGCGTTCCAGGACGCGCGCCTGGATCTCCTCCATCCAGCGGAGAACGTCGGCGCGGGGAATGAGGGGCAGGTCCCAGCGCGTCGGGTGGGCCACGGCGTCGGAGTCGTAGAGGGCGTCGACGCCCTCGCGCAGGGGAGGTTGCCCGGCGGCGTGGCGTAGCACCCACTTTTCCTGGAACCAGCCCAGGTGCCCGATCTCCCACAGGCGGGGATTCACGATGGGAATGCGCGGCCCCAGCAGGCGCTCGCGGTGCAGGTCGTCGATCAGTTCAATCGTGCGGCGGCGCGCGTCCCGCACCCAGTCCGCGAGTTCGGCAGGCATTGCGGGCCACAAGTGCGCCCCTGGCACGCAGGATCCC
>VGFD01000936.1 GCA_016868975.1 Armatimonadota bacterium
CGACGTGCAGACGACGAGCATGAGGAAGCTCACCAGGAGGACGGTGAGCAGCGCCGCTCCTGATCGTCGGCGCGTGCGAGAACCCGCGTGGCGACGTGGCATGCCGAAGGATTCTAGCACACGGCGTCAGGCCCCGCAACGCTCACGCAGGAGACGGGAAGGGCCCGGGAAACGATGCGCCATCGTGAGAGTCGCCTTCCTCGGGAATTGGGCGCTCGGCTGGGCAGCGCTGGCCGGCCTGCTCACCCTCGACCCGCCCGTCGAGGTGGTGGGCGTGTGGACGCTTTCCGACCCGCGCAATCGCGTGCTTGAAACGGCGCGGCGCCTCTCGTTGCCCATGCCACCGTTCAAGCTCATGCGGGACGGCGGGGCGGGCGCCGCGGCGCTGCGCGAGGCCCGCCCAGACCTGGCGCTGATGGCCAATTTCCACCGCATCCTGGGGGATGAGGCGCTCCGCGCGCCGCGCCTCGGGGTGATCAACCTGCACCCGTCGCTGCTTCCGCGCCACCGCGGGGCCGCGCCGGTGCGCTGGACCATCCTGGCGGGGGACGTACAGGCGGGGGTCACCGCCCTTCGCGCGGACGGCGGTATCGACAGCGGCGCGATAGTCGCGGCGGAGGCCTTTGCGGTCGGCGCGGACGACGACTACACCCGGTTGATCACCCGTCTGGCGGCATGCATGCCCGACCTGGTGCGGCGGGTCGTGGCGATGGCGCGTGACGACCGCGTGGAAGCCATCCCCCAGGACGAACGGCTCGCCACGCTGGCGCCCCGCCTGGAAGAGAGCGACTGGCGGCTGCGCTGGGATTACGCGGCCGACGCGCTGGGCCGGCGGATCCGCGCGGGATATCCCCCAGGCGCGTGGTTTGCCTGGAACGATCGGATCGTGCGAGTGCGCAAGGCCGAAGTGGTCGCCGCGAGCGGCCCGCCGGGGACGGTGCTGGAGAACGGCGCGCATCCCGTGATCGCGGCGGCGGACGGCGCGCTGCGACTGAAACGGCATAAATGGTGGGTCTGGCCTGCGAACGCGGAAGATTCCAGCGGCATTCAATGCGACCAACGTTAGAATCGGGCTTTCCGAGTGCGCACGCTGCTACGGCCACTCCGTGGCGGTAGCACGCTGCCACGGCCACTCCGTCACGGTAGCACGCGGGGGAGACGGCGGCGTCCATCCACTGGCCGTCCCCGGTGACGCGTTCGGGCCGTGGTCGACCAGCACGGCGTTCGGGTCCATGCCTTTCGGCACCACGCTGCTGCAACTGGCACTGAAGCGCTGGGTGGCCTCGCGGCCGGGCGCATCACTGTCCAGGCAAAAATGTACCTCGCGCACGGCGAACGTGCCGAGCAGCTCGAGGACGGTCGCGCGGCACGCTGTGCACGCCGTAGTGACAGGTCGCAGAGGGCGTGTTTCCGGCTCTGGCAGGGGATTCGGGCTGACGGACGTAGGGTAGCGCGTTGGGGCCATCACCGGAAGCAAAGAGAAGGGTAGCCGCGGGCGAACTCTGCGAAGGACTGACGCGTGAGCATGCGTCTCTCGTCTTTTGGGGTGCGGGATGACTTCCCTGCCGGGTCTCTGGCG
>VGFD01000937.1 GCA_016868975.1 Armatimonadota bacterium
TCAAGCCCCGCCGCCGCCTGCCGATGTTGCCATAAGATTGCCAGGATGTAAACTGCTTTCGACCTCTTGCCACGCAACACGCACCCCGCGACTCTTCCGGGTCGCGACAGCGTCGACAGCGTAATTCAATCACTTATCCGTCACTTATCCGTATCCGTCAATCACTTATCCGTATCACTTATCCGTTGAACGCGTGGCGAGAGTCTCCAACACTCGCCGTGCTGGCTGAGGAAAATGGATACTGGGGGCACCTCCAAACCCTGCTGAAGGAGGGTCAGGTCGCCGCCGCGCGTGTCCCCGACGCACGCATTGCCGCGATATGCCTCCTCCACGGCGTCCGCGAACTGTGGTCCGCTGACCGTGACTTCGGACGCTTTCCGACCTTGAAAGTCCGCAATCCCCTGGTCGCGTGAAATCATGAGCCCAGGACACTTCAATTGCCCACAGTGCCATTGAAAGACGAAAACCGTGGTGGGATGCAGGATCCACGATTCGTCTCGTTCCGCCGTCCACGGTGACCGCGCCAGTCTGAATTACGCGGCGGTTTTCTGCCGCTGCACCGGCTGGCTCTTGTGGGCCGGCGAGGTGCCGTTCCCGCCGCCACTGGTGCCGGTCCGCTTGGGAGTGGGCCGCTCCGGATTCGTTGGCCGGGACGGCCGGAGGAAAATCTGGAGCATCTGGTCGCGTTTCATCCGCAGTTGTTCATCCAGTCGCCGCCCGGCCGCTTCGAGGAAGTCGGACGAGCGGTGCGGCGCGGGAGTGGTGGCGTTCAGCTCGCTGGTACAGAATTTTGGCCTGGGGTCGGCAAGCGTCGTGGACGCCTTGAAAATCCGCTGGCCGGGCGGCGCGGTACAGGTTTTCGAGGGAGTGCCGGCCGACCGGCACCTGGTGATTCGCGAGCCGCTTTAGTTTTAATTAATGCCGGGCAGGGACAGTCCGCGCGCTGCACGTTCTCCCGCACCGCGTTGTCCACGAGGTCGCCGGGAGTGGCGCGGAACGCATCCACTGCCGGCTGGATTTCGGCCATCAGCACGTTGAGGTGCCCGTTCAGCTTCTTGCCGGAAACCGCGGCCATCGCAGCGCTGGTGGCCAAGCACCACGACGAGCGGAATGTGCAGGTGCTCGACGGCGTACTCGATGCTGGCGAGGGCCACGTCGTCGGTCACGTTGCCGGCGTCGCGCACCAAGAAGAGATTTCCCAGCCCCTGGCCAAACACCAGCTCGGGCGGGACCCGCGAATCGGAGCAGCACACGATCACGGAAACTCCACCGCCTCCTCGACGATTCGCGCCGCAGTGGATGAGCTCCGGGCGGCAAGCCTCTCGGGCATTCAGGTCTTTTTGAGGCCGCTCTGATACCCTCGGGACGATGCAATCCCGAGGAGCGGCCTCATGATCTCCACCAATCCCAACCGTCCCATCGCGGCGCCCGCCCGTGACGCGCTGAACGCCGTCGCGGCCGCGCAGTCAAACGGCAGCGGGGGGGGCGCCGTCGCGCCGGTCCTGGAGGACCTGGTGGGGCGCACCGACGCCAGCGAGGCGGATCGCGCCCTGGCCACCTTCGCGAAGCGCGTCGGA
>VGFD01000938.1 GCA_016868975.1 Armatimonadota bacterium
TGGGACGGTCCACCGAATATCCCCGCAAGTCCAAGCGCGCGCCCCTGCCGCACCACGACGCGGCGGTGGCGGTGGTGCGCGACCCCCAGGGGCGGCTGCTGCTCGCGCGGCGCGCGGCGCGCGGACTGCTGGGCGGCCTCTGGGAATTCCCCGGTGACCGCCCCCGCGAGGGAGAGACGCTGCACCACGCCTGCGCGCGCGGCACTCTGGAGGGCGCCGGCGTGCGCATCCGCGTGGGCCGCGCGCTGACCACGGTGAAACATGCGTTCACCCATTTCAAGCTCACCCTGCATGCGTTTGACGCCGAGGAGATCCCCGGTGACGCGGCGGCTCGCGGCGGCGTTTACGACGAAGTGCGCTGGGTGGCTCCCGACGAGCTCGAGCGCCACGCCCTGCCGCGCGCGCACCGGCGAATTCTGGAGGGCGTCTCATGAAGGGTGTTGCCGTGATCGGCTGCGGGCTCATCGGGCGCACGCACGCCAATGTGATGAAGGGATTGCGCGAGGCGGGACTGGTCGACCTCCGCCTGATCACCGCCTGCGACGTGGACGAGCAGCACGCCCTCTGCCTGCACGCGGAGGCCGGTTTCGAGCACTGGGACGTCAGCCTGGAGCGTGCCCTGGACCGCCCGGAGGTGGACGTCGTGTACGTGTGCACGCCCACCAGACAACACGCGGCGGTGGTGGACGCCGCGGTGGCGCGCGGGCACGCGCTGTTTTGCGAAAAGCCGCTGGCCCACACGGCATCTCAGGCACGCGCGATTGCGGACGCGGCGCGCGGGGTGCCGGCCCAGGTCGGATTGGTGCTGCGCTACTCGGCGGTATTCGCCGAAATGCGCGCGCTCCTCTCCGGAGTGTCGCCCATGGAAAATGCCGGGCGCCCGGTGGGCGCACTGTTCCGCGACGACCAGCGGTTCCCGGTGGGGGGCATCTACCACAGTCGCTGGCGCGCTGACGCGGAGGTTTCCGGCGGCGGCACCATCATCGAGCACAGCATTCACGACATCGACCTGCTCCGCTGGCTGCTCGGCGAAATTCGTTCGGTATACGCGCGCACCGCGTTTTTTTCCAACTGTCCGGAGGTTGAGGACCTGTCGTCGGTGGTGTTCGAGTTTGAAAGCGGCGCTCAGGCCACGCTCCTGTCGATATGGCATGAGATGGCCGCGCGCACCTCCGAGCGGTTGCTGGAAATCTTCTGCGAAAGAGGCTGGGTGCGCGCCCACCGTGATTTCTCCGGGCCGCTGGAGGTCCAGGCCGGAGATTCCGAGATGGTGACCATTTCCGAGGACGACGTGCTGGACCGCGCTGTCGATCATTTTGGTTTCGGGCGCCACTCCAGACCTTTTCTGTCGAATTGCTATTTCACGGAGTCGCTGGCCTTTTTCCGCTCCCTGGAAGCCGGCAAGCCACCCTG
The DNA here is from genome assembly GCA_016868975.1 of Armatimonadota bacterium. GTDB lineage: Bacteria > Vulcanimicrobiota > Xenobia > RGZZ01 > RGZZ01 > VGFD01. The sequence continues at coordinate 1,414 of VGFD01000938.1, forward strand.
GCCGGGCCTGGACGAGGCGGTCCGCGCGCACCAGGTGGTGGACGCCATCTATCAGAGCGCGCAAACCGGCCAGGCGGTCGCGCTGAGCACCTGAGTTGCCGCGCCGCTCGCTCCTTTCGGTGATTACCCTGGTCTTGCTGGCGCTGGCGGTGCTGGCCGGGGGC
>VGFD01000939.1 GCA_016868975.1 Armatimonadota bacterium
CTCCCTCATGATCTGGTGGACCGCGTGGCGCCGCGCACCATGCTGCTGGAGGAATGGCTTTTGAAGCGCGCCGCGGAGGGCTGCAAAATGCCTTTCCAGCCGCTGAAGAGCCGCGCCCTGGTGCACGTCCACTGCCAGCAGAAAGCGGTGCTCGGCGCGAATGCCACCATCAGCGCGCTGAAATTGATTCCGGACCTTGAAATTGAATTCGTGGACGCCGGCTGCTGCGGCATGGCCGGCGCGTTCGGCTATGAAAAGGAGCATTACGAGGTGTCGGTGGCCATGGCCGAGCGGCGGTTGCTTCCCGCGGTCCGCACGCGCGGGGAAGCCACGTACGTGGTGGCGACCGGCACGTCGTGCCGCTCGCAGGTCCACGACCTCACCGGAGTCCGCGCGCTGCACCCGGCCCAGTTGTTGGCGCGGGCGCTGAATGCACCAGTTCACGGAGGGTGAAATCGGAAATGTCCGCGCTCCATCGAGCCGCTGGTGTCAAGCAGCACGCCGAACGTTGGGGCATCCGTTTCCACGTCGGGCATGGTCGTTTGCGGCCGTGGAATGTCCGGCGTGGCGGACTGGCGGCGGCTGGTCCGCGCGTACGAGCGACGTTTTTCCAGTGGCGCGAAGAATCGATCGAACCAGCGGGCCAGCGCGACGTCCCACGGAATGGGCGGCTGGGCCAGATGGGCGGCTGGGCCAGCGCGCGAGTTTCCTCCAAGAGTCCGACCCCGGCCGGCAGTAAGCCGCGGCCGTGCTCCCCGTGATAGACGAGTGCCTGACACAGGCACCGCCGATAGAAGTCGTCAAGATTTTCCGCCTCGCGATGGGTGCACGGCTCGACCATGTCCACCGCGTCGCGGCCGCGCAGGGGGCCCGGCGGTGATTCCCGCTTCACAAAAATGCTCGTAGAGATTCTCCTCGCCGCTCGGCAGCCCGTGCAGAGACACCTCCTCCGGCGGGCGTCCGAATTTTAAATCGGCGAGAAATCGCCACACGGTACAGCAGCATGCGGCGGCCCATTCCCGCGGCCGCTTCTTGCGCTGAAAATGTCCGAAGCCGAGGTGGAGCAGGCCGTGTGCCAGGACCCATGCCCACTCCTCGGGCTCGGCGCGGCGGGTGGGATGCGCGTGGATCTGTCCGTCTTCGGCAACGACCGCCCACCCGCTTCGCGGGCATCGGCTATGCTCGCAGAACGCTCCGCACGTCCGCGGCGAGCGCGTGCGACGGCGACGGAGTTTTTCGCACCGGTCATGCCAGGCAGGCTCCGGCCACGACGTTTCTCCCGGCCACGACCATGTGCGGCATGTCATTGAGGGACGTGCCCAGCACCCACACCAGTCCGTCGGGCGCGATGCCGCTCACCGTGATCCAGCCTTCGTGCACGCCGCGCAGATGGCACGAGCGGCAAAGGTATGCGATGTTGGTCTCCTCGTCGCCCCCGCCGTGCGAGCGGAATTTCACGTGATGTCCGTGTAAGTTGTCGCGACGCGAGCAGGTCGGATTTGCACAGCGCCACCCCCGCCGGTCGAGCAGGCGGTGGGTGCGGATCGATGCCAGGGCGTCACGCACGTTTTCCTGCA
>VGFD01000940.1 GCA_016868975.1 Armatimonadota bacterium
GTCCAGGCCGTTGAGCAGGCAGTACCGGCGAAACTCGTCAATCTGGAACGTGGCCCGGAAGCCGTGATCGTCCTCGATCAGGTTCCTCTCGAGATCCACATTTAACATGTAGCCCGGGCGGCTTTGCGCCCGCGCCATGATGGTCTGCACCTGTTCGTCCGGCAACGTAATAGGTAGGATACCGTTTTGGAAGCAGTTGTTCCGAAAGATGTCCGCGAAGCTGGGCGCAATGAGCACCTTGAAACCGTAGTCCAACAACGCCCACGGCGCGTGCTCCCGCGACGACCCGCTCCCGAAGTTCCGTCCCGCCACCAGGATGCTGGCGCCTTTGTAACCGGGGTGGTTCAACTCAAAATTCTCGTTGGGCGTCTTGCCATCGTCCTTGAAGCGCCAGTCGAAGAACAGGAACGGACCAAACCCACTCTTCTCGATGCGCTTCAGGAACTGCTTCGGGATGATCTGGTCGGTGTCCACGTTGACCCGGTCGATGGGCTGTACCGTGCCGTTGAGCCGCTTGAAAGGTTCCATGCGGTGCCTCCTGTTTACGCCAGCTGCGCTCTTGCCAAGAAATGACCTGCCAGGTCCAGCTTCTTTGCCTTCCGGGCATCCATTACCTGCTTAGAGGCGAGGTTCACCTACACGATCGGAATCCCGGCATGGGCCTTGTCAGGGTAGGCCTGCGGGTCCTCATAGATTTTCTTTATGACATCATTAGGAATAAGGAAATAGCTGCCACTGTTGCCGCATATCCAGACTTCATAATTCGCTGTCAAAGTACCATGTGGCAGGTCTCCTCGCACTAGTTCTCTGACCACTCCCTAATGTCCACGAACCGCCCCGCAATCGCCGAGGCCGCGGCCATCTCCGGGCTGACCAGGTGCGTGCGGCCGCCTTTCCCTTGCCGACCCTCAAAGTTCCGGTTTGACGTGGACGCGCACCGCTCGCCCGGCTTCAGCACGTCCGGATTCATCCCAAGGCACATCGAGCAGCCCGCCTCGCGCCAGTCGAACCCGGCGTCCTTGAACACCTGGTCCAGGCCCTCGGCCTCGGCCTGCTTCTTCACCGCCGTGGAGCCGGGCACCACCATGGCATAGACCCTGGCGCTGACCTTCCGCCCCTTCACCACCTCCGCGGCGGCGCGCAGGTCGGTGATGCGCGCGTTGGTGCACGAGCCGAGGAACACCCGGTCAATCGCCACCTCCTGGATAGGGATGCCTTCTTCCAGCCCCATGTACTCCAGCGCCCGGCGGGCCGCGGCGCGGTCGGCCTCGGACGCAAACGAGCTGACCATCGGCACCTTGCCGGAGACCGGCGCCACCATGCCGGGGTTGGTGCCCCAGGTCACAAAGGGCTCGAGGGAGGGTGCCGGCAGCTCGACGACGCGGTCGAACTTCGCGCCGCGCTCAGTCGGCAGGGTCCTCCAGAACTCCACTGCGCGTTCGAAGTCCTTTCCTTGCGGCGCCTTGGGCCTCCCGCGGAGGTACGCGAACGTGGTCTCGTCCGGCGCGACCATCCCGGCGCGAGCGCCGCCCTCAATGGACATGTTGCACACGGTGAAACGCCCCT
>VGFD01000941.1 GCA_016868975.1 Armatimonadota bacterium
TTACGAGAAGCTTAGTCTACTATCCTCTACGGGAACAAATGGACGCTTGAGAGCAAGAATCTCAATCTCAACGGGGTGGAGGTATGCGAAGAGTCTTCGTTCTGTTGACGGCAGTCGTAGTCATCGCCTCGGGAGCGTGGTTCGTGCATCCGGCGGCGATCGCCGGGCCAGCCCAAGAGGTGGTCTTGGTTTACCCCCGGCTGAACGAGGCCAAGACGCTGAGTCCCAACATCCAGGCCGACAGCGGCGGGTATACGGTCAACGGCAATATCTTCAGCGCGCTGGTCATTCTTGATTGGGGGCTGGTCACGGGCACAACCGCCTACGGTGATCTGGCCGAGCGATGGGAGGCTGACGCCACCGGCCAGGTCTACACGTTCACGCTGCGAAAGGGTGCCAAGTGGCATGATGGGAAGCCCCTGACATCCGCTGATGTGAAGTACACCTACGAGACCGTCATCGCCAAGAACTACCCGCTCGCGGCCTTCCTCTCCGGCGTCAGGTCGATTCGAACGCCAGACGACGACACCGTCATCATCTCGCTGACGAAACCCGACGTGGCGTTCGTGCCGATGCTCGCGCAAGCCGGAAACTGGTTCGGCAAGATCATGCCGAAGCACATCTGGCAGGGTCGCGACTGGGACAAGGGACCGAACGTGGAGCGACCCATCGGAAGTGGCGCGTTCAAGTTCGTCGAGTGGGCGCGCGGCAGCCACTGGGTGCTGCAGGCCAACAACGACTACTTCCGCGGCCGGCCGAAGGTGGACCGCGTCATCGTCCGGGTCATCCCCGATCCGAACGTCGCGCAGGCCGAGTTTCGAGCCGGGCGGCTCGTCGTTCTGCCTGAACAGTACGTGCTGCCGTACGGCGAGATCAAGCGGCTGATGGGCGACCCGTCCATGCAAGTTGTGCAGACTCCGTCGCACTACAACTATGATCTCTGGTTCAACGTGCGCAAGGCGCCGTACAACAACCAGAAGGTGCGGGACGCGATCGCCTACGCGATGAACCGTGACGAGATCCGCAACCTCGCGTTCTTTGGACTCTGGGATGCTACGGAGTACGCCGGTCTCCCCAAGAACACCACTATCCTCAACACGAGCGCGAAGTTCCCGTCCTATGACAAGGCCCGCGCGGAGACGCTGTTGGACGAGGCGGGGTTCCCGCGGCGGGCCGACGGCTGGCGTTTTGCCACCAACGTCATCGATCCTAGCTTTTCGTATACGAGGACGATGGCCGAGGTCATCGTGGGGCAGCTTCGGGCCGTGGGCATCAACGCGCGCTGGGACCAGGTCGACGAGCCAGCCTGGTGGGAGAAGCTGCGGGGCGGCACCTTCGACCTTTCGATCTACTTCACGCGCTACGGGCCGGATCCCGACGCGTACCGAGAGCACTTCTCGACCGGGTGCTCCAGGTGCTTCCACGGTTACTCCAACCCCGAGCTCGATCGGCTGGCAGACCAGGCCAGGACGATTGTCGACATGAGGCAGCGACGGCAGATGTACGGGCGGATCCAGGAGATCCTGGTCCGCGATAAGCCCTTCGTCTCCCTCTTCAAC
>VGFD01000942.1 GCA_016868975.1 Armatimonadota bacterium
GCGTCGCCGGCCGGCGCGGTGCGCGTCGACGAACTGCACGTGCTGAGCGGCCCGGGGCGTCTCGACGCCACGCTGGGCGGAGTGCGGTACGCGCTGTCCTTCGCGTCGTTCTTCCAGTCAAACCAGCGGATGGCGGAGCGGCTGGTGGCGGTCGTGCGGGCGCGGGCGGCGCTTACTGGCGTCGAGCGCGTCCTGGACCTGTTCTGCGGGGTGGGGACCATCGCTCTGGCGCTGGCCGGAGACGCCGCGGAAGTGGTGGGCGTGGAGTACGTGGCCGACGCGGTGCGGGACGCCGCGGAAAACGCCGCGCGCAACCAGATCACGAATGCCCGCTTCGAGCAGGGTGAGGCTGAGCGCTATGAGTGGGGGGAAGTGGATCTGGTAATCCTGGACCCGCCGCGCTCCGGCCTGCATCCTCGACTGGTGCGCCGGCTGCTGGAGCAGCCGCCGCCGCGGATTATCTACGTGTCGTGCAATCCGCGGGCGCTTGCGCAGGATCTGGAGACGCTGCGGGGGATTTACCGGGTGACCTTCGCGCAGTGCGTTGACCTTTTTCCCCAGACCCCCCACGTGGAAACCGTCGTGGAGCTCAAGGCCGCATCGTTGAACGTGTGCGATACTTAGGGTAAAATAACGGTAATCAAACGCCGGCGCAAGATCAGGAGGCCTTCTCCCCGGAATGATATTTAAGTTCGAGGAGCTCAACTGGAAAGAGCTCGATGCGATGGACCGCACGAAGACCATGTTCTTCCTTCCGGTCAGCCCGCTGGAAGAGCACGGTCCGCACCTCCCGATCGGGGTCGACTTCATCAACGCGGACTTCTTCGCGCGCGAGACCGCCGAGGTGCTCGCCAACACCCATGCCGACTGGAACTTTATCCTGATTCCCGCGCTGGCCCTGGGCGCCCACGTCATCGACTACGTGGGCAGCATCCGCATCCGCCAGCGGGTCATCCGCGATCTTCTGGTCGACTACGGGTCCTCGCTGGCCCGCCACGGTTTCAAGTACATCGTGGTGTTCAACGCGCACGCCGCGCCCGGCCACATCGTCGCGCTCGAAGAGGCCTGCGAGGCGGTGAACCGCAAGTACAACATCCAGATGGTGTCGCCGACCGGGCGCTTCACGATCAAATTGTTCCTGGGCGAGTACTACGAGCGGTTCAACAAGTACATGCCCAAGCCCATGGCGGCCGAGCTGATCAAGGACATGAAGAAAGACTTCCACGCCGGGCTGTGGGAGACGTCGATGATGCTCATGTTCCGCCCCGATCTCGTGAAGGAAGACTACAAGTCGCTGGAGCCGCACCTCAAGGAGATGTGGGAAGTCCTCACCAACTCGGAGGGCTGCTCGAACGAAAGCGGCGGCTACCTGGGCATTCCGGCCAGCGCGTCCATCGAATTCGCGCGCGCCTCCACGCGGGTGATGCGTGACGAGTTCTTCTCGCTGCTGGAGCGCATGATGAAGGGCCAGAACATCCGCCGCGAAGTGACCAGCGTGTACTCGTGGGTGCCGTTCTTGAAGACGGACTTCTGGAGCAACGTGGCGCTTCTCACC
>VGFD01000943.1 GCA_016868975.1 Armatimonadota bacterium
TCCATCGTCCGAGCGGAAAACTGCGGACAGTCGGCGTGCTGGTCACTAGCTCCTTGTAAACAAAGACCAGGAACAGCTGACGCCCGGCGTCGGTGCGCCCAAAGAGACAGAAACAGAAACGCTCCTCCTTGTCGTGGCCGTGAGCCAGATGACCAGCCGAGCGCATCACGTTCCGGTTGAAGAATACCTCCTCGGCTTCTTCCGCTGAGACCTGGTGTCGGCTCCACAATTTCGGCTCGTTGTGCTCGTCCCATTCAAAGTTGATCGACTCAAAGCACATTGTGACCATCCTGGCCGGAGCTATCTGTATATTTTCTATGTATATACAAAGGATCCTTTTGAAGAATGACCGGTTCGATTGCCGAGCCTGCTATCCGAATGCCCGTCACCAGGTTGCTTGGAATGACCGCCAGCCACCACCCCTGTACCGCGTCAAGTAACTTCCCGGCCGGTCGCGCGCCGGTCTGGGCCTCAAGACGGGCTTCAAACCCTTACGGTGTTGTATCTGAGTATCTGGTTTAATATTTCAAGTTCAGGCACCAAGGGCGAGGATCGCGGGGCTGGCCAGAGGTACACCGCGGGCGCGGGCCGCCATGCCGCGGATACCATCGTAATCGTGGTCACTGCAGCGGGTGTAGCGGAGCACGCACTCCGCGTCCAGAAGGGCGCGCCCCTCCGGTTCGAGGTGCATGCCGAGCACCACCTCGGCCACGCGGTCGCGCACGGCCTGGGGAAGTCGGGTGGAGGCGACCAGCGGTGGGGCGGCGCTGGGCCCGAGCGTGCCCAGGATGCGAATCCGCCGCGCCAGTGCGGGATTTTTCCGCAGCTCGGTGTCGAGGACCGTGCTGTCGATGGAGGCGCCGTCGACGGCTCCGCGCAGCACCTGGTCAAGCGCGTTCAAGTGCGAGCCGGCCTCCACGGCGCGACCGAAAAAACCGTGCACTTCACCCAGGCGGGCCAGGTGCCAGCGCGTCAGCCAGTAGCCGGAGTGCGACCCCGGCTCGTTGTAGGCCCACGCCGCCCCCCGCAGGTCCGCGAAACTTCGGAAGCGGCTGCCCGCGCAGACCACCAAGTCTGAAAAATAAATCGGCCGTCCGGCGTAGCGGGGCCCCTGCATGACCGGCGCTCCCACCAGCACGATGCGCGGCCGCGGGCGGTCGGCCTCGCGGGCGTAGGGCAGACCGCACAGAAATCCCAGGTCGGCCTCCCCGTTCAGCAGCATGCGCTGGCGCTCGCGCCACGGCACGTCTTCTACGAACCTCGCCTCCAGCCCCTGTGTATCCAGGTAGCGGGCAACCGCCCGATGCAGTGGCGCCGCATTTTCACTCATCATGGAAACGACCCGCAGGCGCATTTTCACTATCCTCCTTCGAACGCAAGAACGGCCGTCCAGTTCAAGTGATCGGGACGACCGTTCGAGCGCCAATCAGTCCGAGCGCACGGCTCGGAGAAACGATCAGCCTCAACACCCGCCCGCGCCTTGCTGCAGCGCGACGCCGCCGCCGCCACCCTCCTCATCGTCCTGGCCCAGGCCGAACAGGCTGCCGA
>VGFD01000944.1 GCA_016868975.1 Armatimonadota bacterium
AGAGAGCTTTGAGAACGCGGTGGGCCAGGCCGTTGAGCGCGCTTCGGACACCCTGCGCAACATCGGCTGGTTCGAGGTGAAAGAGCTGCGCGGGCTGGTCAAGGAGGGCAAGGTCGAGGAATTCCAGGTAAAGGTTTCCATCGGATTCCGTCTGGAGTGAGGAGCTACCCCGATGGCGACGGGCTTCTGACCTTGCCGAGGCGGCGCGGCGTCTGGTATCATCCCACCTCGGATGTCTGAATCCGCTCCGGCGCTCGCCGCCGCCTCACTGGCCAGCCGCCTCTGGTCCACGTTTCGCGATCTGGGCCGGGTCTTCGAGTGGGCGCTGGTGAGCCAGATCGTCCTCGTTGCGCTGGCCTGCCACCTGTGGACGATCAACAATTATCGCACCAATCCGGATCTTGACTCCGGGTTTCACCTTGCGCAGGCCGCCGCGATGCACCAGCTGCTGCACGCGCCCGGGCCCTTTTTCGAAAAACTTGTCGCGGTGTGGTCCTGGCCCAGCCTGTATCCGCAGGGACAATATCTGGCGACCGCCGTCTGGAACGTGATTTTTCCGGTTGGCAGCCAGGGGTGTCTCGCCTCGCTGTGCATTTTCATCGCGGTGCTCGCCTACGGCGCGTATGAGCTTGGGCGCCAGGTGGGCGGGCCGATTGCGGGCTTCATCGCGGCAATTCTGGCGGTCGCGGATCCGGTGATTCTCCGTGCGGAGAGGCGCTACTGGCTGGACATGCCAGTAGCGGCCATGGGCATTCTCGCGCTTGCGCTGTTATTGCACTCCAGAAATTTTACCCGCCGCGGCCCGAGCATTGCGTTCGGCGCCGTGCTGGGCTTCGGCGTGCTGGTAAAATTCACCATGGTGTGGTTTCTCACCGCGCCGCTGCTCTGGGTGGCTTTCATCGCGGTGCGCGACGCGCGGCCCGAGGATCGCAAGAAGCTCGCAATTATTGCGGCCAGCGTGGCAGCCGCCTATTTCGCGCTGTCGGCCTACTCAAAATCCATGAACAATCATTTCGTGAATTATCCGGTGCTGGTGCCGGCCTCGTCGAAGATTATTCTGGGCGCCTGGGTGCTGGTCTGTGGCGGGTGGGCGCTGGCCACGCGAAAATGGCTGGCCGGGCCGCTGGTCAACCTGTCCTGGAGCCTGTGCGTGAGCGCGGCGATGGCCGGTCCCTGGGTGCTGGTGAATGGCTGGTTTATCAACATGCGCTGGACGCCGGTGGCGCACGACATCCCCAAGAATTTGCGCGACTTCATCCCGGCGCTGACCTCATTTGGGGATACGGTCCCCTGGCCGCTGTTGCTCCTTTCCGTTGTGGGCATGGCGGCGCTCCTGCTCGACGAGAAGCGGCGGCGCGATATTGGCGCGCCGCTGATTCTCGCCTATTTCGTGGGACTGTTCTGCACGGTCAGCATCTTGCCCATCGCGTACCGTTACACGACCCCGCTGGGCGTTTTGGTGGCAATCCTCGCGGTGGGTTGGCTGCCACGACGCGCGGCGGTGGGGGTGCCTCTCCTCCTGGTGTCGCTCGCGTACATGG
>VGFD01000945.1 GCA_016868975.1 Armatimonadota bacterium
GTGCCCGTGACGTGCCACTGCACAGCCTGGCCTCGCGACGTCGCAACGCTCGTGTTGCCGGAAGATTGCCAGGGTGTAACAAACTCAGGATTCCCCACTGGCTCCCTCCGCGCAGCCACTCTTGCTGGCCAGGGGACGGCTATTGAACCACCTATCACTTACGCTGGAGCCGCTCAAGGCCGATCCGTCGGTGCTGGTCCTCAAGGAGGGGATGCGGGGCTGGCCCACGGTGTTCTTTCATGTACACGCCGACAGCGGTCTTGTGGTGGAGGCGCCCCACCCGGTCTTCGACTGGGGCACGCCGGAGCTGGCCTGGCGCGCGTTCGACAGCTTTCACGCGGACGTCCTCATCGTGGCCGGCACGCACCGCGCCAACCGCGCGTAGCCCTCGCCGGACGTCCCCCACGACCCCGGCATGCCGGAATACTCCATCAGCGACATGACCCACGCCCGCGACACGCTCTTCGAGGCCGCGCACCAGGCGGCAACCGGCCCGGGCGCGGTCGTGCTCCAGGTGCACGGGTTTTCCGCGAAAAGCACCACGAGCAGGTGCCGGGTTTTCCCGCCGACCAGCAGATCGTGCTGAGCGACGGCGTCAACGACGGCTACGACCCGCCCCACCTGGTGGCCGCCAACGACGCGTTGCAGCAGGCCGGGTTCAAGAGCAGCCTGGTGACCTTCGAGGACGAGGCGCACAGCCAGTTGGCCGCGCTGCCCAACGTGCAGAAAGAGGACATGCGCGAGCGCGGCCTGGCCGGCGCGGAGTTCATTCACATGGAAGTGGACACCAGCCTGCGCCGCGGCCCCGACTGCGAAGCCGCCTGCGACGGCGTCATCGCCGCCTTGAAACCGGTATTTCGCCGAGACGACTTCACAAAAAGTTAACAGTCCGGGCGCATTTCCAATTCGCCTCCCAACTTGCCGGAGATATTGTATCCGCAAGAGGCAGGGGTTCGGAATGAACCAGACTCGACAAACTGAGGAGCCAGATCGCGAGTCGAGTTCGGGAGCGCGCACAAGCGAGCACCGCAGCCGTACGTGCAACGTACGGTGAGGTACACAGTCGCGGAGCGCCCCGAAATCGGCCGCGAGATGGCCCGCAGCGTCGAGGATGGCTCGTTCCGAACCCTCAGGGAGGCTGACGACTGTGGCAGGGATTCATTCGGGCAGCAACCATCGTCCCAGCAGCACGCTGCGGACCACGCCGGGGGCGGCGAAGCCGGCGAGCGGCCGTCCCGGCGGCAACGGCGGCGGTGGAAAATCCGACGCCGCGCGCACCACGGACACATTTCAGAAATCGGATGAAAACGGTTCGTTTGAAGACATGGTGGCTCAGGACCGCGACTTGCGGCAGATGTCCTTGCGTCGGAATCTGGCGAGCGGGGAGTTGCCCGATGGCGACACGTTCGCCGTCGATCCCGGCATGGAAAAGACCGCGCAACCCGTGGAAAATGGCGACGTCCTCAGCTCGGCGGCCACGCAGATCACCGGTGCGCTGGGCGGGGATGCCACCGATCAGGCCCTGGCCAACTCCGTCGCG
>VGFD01000946.1 GCA_016868975.1 Armatimonadota bacterium
CAGGCAGGGGAGGCCGTGGCGCCGAAGTGCCGTGCTGTGTCGATGCGTGCGGCAACTGCCAGGTGGTCCCGGAGCGAGGACCGCTTCAAGCGCCACGAGGTCGAGGCGGCACGCTGATGGCGGCGGCCTCCAGGCGGGCAGGGGAGAGCACGCGCCGCCATTATGCGCACAACTTGATCCCGGCCTTTGTTCTGCTGGCCGGCGGCCTGGCCGCGGCGTTGTTGATGATGAAGCGACCCCATCTGCTGGGGTCGAAGATGGGGGTTGCTGTACTGTCATGGATCAGGTCAAATCCTACGCATTCGACCGTTTTACCGATCGTGACCGCCAGGCGGAGATTCGGCGCCTGCACACGCAGGCGACCTTGCTCTGGGACCGGGAGCTGACGGTGCTCACCAGCCTGGGCCTGCCGTCAGACCAGCCGGTCCTGGATATCGGGTGTGGCCCGGGATTCATCGCCGGGGGCCTGGCGGCCTTCAACTCGGCCGGCAGCGTGACGGGGCTCGATACGAGCCTCGAGTTGCTGGACATTGCCCGCACGGTGGTGCTGCCGGAGCGCCCGAACCTCATGGTGCAGCCCGGCAACGCCTACGCGACTGGCCTACCGGCGGCTGCCTTCCAGTTCGTCTACAACCGTCTCATCTATCAGCATCTGGACGAGCCGTCGAGGGCCTTGCAGGAGGCCCACCGGGTGACCCGGCCCGGCGGCACCGTCTGCGTCATGGACGTCGACGATGCCTGGCTCACGGTGCATCCGACGATACCCGCGTTCGACACGTTCACGGCGCTGGCGTGCCGGGCCCAGGCGGCCAATGGTGGCGACCGTCACATCTCCCGTAAGCTGCCTGGACTGATGGCGGCCGCCGGCTTCCACGAAGTCGGCGTGACAGCCATCAGCGTGTCGTCGCTCGAGATCGGGATGGCCGCCTTCCTCGACATCACGACCGGTTTCAAGGCGATCCAGATCGACACGGAGGACGCCTTTGCGCTGCGCGACCGGGTCGGAGCCGAGGTCGAGGCAGCCGAAGAGCAGGGGCCGGTCTTCGGCATGGTCGGGGTGTTTTTCGTCACCGGGCGGGCCTGAGCGTGTTTTCCGAGTGGCTGACGGGCCTCGCGCCCGTGCATCGGGCGGAGAGTCCGGCGGAACGGGAGGCGATCTATCGTTTCCGCTACGACGTCTACGTGGCCGAGTTGGGCAAAGCGATGCCCCACGCCGACCATGAGCGGCGCACGGTACGCGACCCCGAGGACGAGCAGGAAAACGGATAGGAATTACGGATAGGAATTTACGGATAGGAATTTACGGATAGGAATTTTGAATCGCGTCGCGGTTCTACAACTACAAGCCCGCAGTCAACGACTGGGGCGGATTCGAGAAAGAGCAACATCTCGGCAAACTCGCCTTAAAGATGTTAACGGGCTGGTCCTGGCGGGTGGGTCCTGGTTTGTGACAGCAGGGCTTGAGAGTCGCGGCGGTGGCGGACGGGCGTGAAAGTGGGTGGACGACAGGGCGTGCGCCGACACACCCGGCCGTGGAAA
>VGFD01000947.1 GCA_016868975.1 Armatimonadota bacterium
CCACGCGGCGGCGCTGCAGACCTCGATCGAGCGACTCCTGTGGCTGCCGTCGGAACATCCGACCGTCGCACCCGCCGACCTAACAACATTCGACAACCTGCTCGATTCTGGTGCAGATGTGCCGGCTGGAGCGTTGGACGGACGAGCACTCGCGCAGATCGCTTACACCAGCGGCACGGAGTCGAAACCGAAAGGCGCGATGCTGACGCACGAGGCCATCATCACGCAGTACGTATCCTGCATTGTGGACCTCGAAATCGCCGCAACGGACGTCGCGCTGCATGCGCTGCCGCTTTTCCACTGCGCCGCCCTCGACACATTCATGGGACCGACGCTGTATGTCGGCGGGACCAACGTGATCACGGCACGCAACACTCCAGAGCAGCTGTTGGCAGCAATGGTCGCGCATCGGATCACTTCATTCTTCGCGCCACCGACCGTATGGATCTCGCTGCTGCGTTCACCGGATTTCGAGCATTGCGACCTGTCCGCGCTGGACAAAGGCTATTACGGCGCGTCGATCATGCCAGTCGAGGTGCTGCGCGAGCTTCAGCATCGCCTGCCGGCGCTGCGGTTATGGAATGCCTACGGCCAAACCGAGATTGCGCCGCTCGCGACGGTGCTCAAGCCCGAGGATCAGTTGCGCAAGCCGGGATCGGCGGGCCGGCCCGTTTTAAATGTCGAAACACGTGTCATCGACGAAGCCGGCAACCCGGTGACGCTCGGGCAGATCGGCGAGATCGTGCATCGTTCGCCACAGCTGCTGAGCGGTTACTTTGACGATCCGGAGCGAACCGCGCAGGCCTTCGCCGGAGGCTGGTTCCACAGCGGAGATCTCGCCAAGATCGACGACGAGGGGTACATCACAATCGTCGACCGCAAGAAGGACATGATCAAGACGGCTGGCGAGAACGTCGCGAGCCGTGAGGTCGAGGAGGCGATCTACCGCCACCCGGCCGTGTCCGAGGTCGCGGTGATTGGGTTGCCGCATCCGTATTGGATCGAGGCGGTGGCGGCGGTCGTCGTCGTGAAAGCCGGCGCAAAAATAGCGGAGGCGGAACTTCTGGCTCACTGCCGCCAGCACCTGTCCTCGTTCAAAGTGCCGAAGGCGGTGATTTTCACGGATCAGCTGCCGAAGAATCCGAGCGGCAAGCTCTTGAAGCGCGAGCTGCGACTGCGGTTCGGTGGTCACTGGCCGCGGGCTTGATCTGTTAGCAAAGGCTGGGCTCATCTACACGCTTGACCGTGCGACGGGCGAGTTGCTCTGGGTGCCGCCCGCGATGACGCAGAACGTCATCGCGAGCTAAGAGTCTATGATCCCGGTGGGATGCCGCGAGCTTCAATGGGCGGGAGCAGTGCCTGCGCACGTTCCTGCAGCGGTATCTGCGACGCCTCGGGATTGCTGCGGGGGTGGCACCAGAATTTCGACCAACGGCAGGTGAAGCTGCCGAAGATCTTGACCTGACCCGGTACTTTCCGCACAGGTTTATCATTGCATAAGAGAGGCAGGAGACGTGGACGATGGCGAAGCAGAGAT
>VGFD01000948.1 GCA_016868975.1 Armatimonadota bacterium
GTGTTTGCAGTCGGGGCAGCGAACTCGGGCGAAGCCTTCCTCCAGATCACCGCACTTCAGGAAGGCCGCTACCGACTGCTCGACGATCGGCCGCCAATAGCCGTAGTTCTCCTGATAACGCTGGTCGTAGAGTTGCTGGAAGGAGTCGAAATGTTCATCCAGCAACCGCCACAGGTCCGACGCTTGAGGATCGCGTGGGCGGTAAAGCGGTCGGGGCTCGACACAGGCGGTGACCATGGCAGGAACCGTAGTGTGTACATGTGAACACATTTTTATTATGAAGGCATATAGAACACGTGTACACCTGTCGTCGAGCCGGCACCTGCTTCCCTGGACGGAACTGCCAGTGGGCAAGCCGATTACCTCGCCGAGGCTGCTGATGGGCCGCGTTGGCCGAGCGTGCAAAAACTGTCGATCCCCACCGACCGCAGGGAGCCAGATCGTGGTGAACGGCGGGCTGTATCATCGGAGCGGCGAGCGGGTTCCTTTTCGGGTTCATGGATGCGCTGGTCAACCCGGTCGCCCAACTCCTGGCACCCGGCAGCGCCGTCGCCGCGCCCAGCCCCTTCCTCATCATCCCCCTCTCCTGGCTGGGCGGCTTCTTCCGCGGCCCAACACCTGAACAGGTGCGTATCTACACCTGGGCACGGATTTTTTATGGCGAAACGTAAACACGGCTGGCTGGAACGCATTTGCAATCGCGCAAGGGGGCAAAGTGGCAAAGCCCCAAAGGGAACGAAGTTGACGGGGTTGTGATCATGGCTCGCCGCAACGGCGGCGATGACGGTGCCCTACCATGAGTCAGCCCGCACCATTCTGAATATTCGCTATGGCTGCGGAGGTTCGGCATCACCCCGGTGATCCCACGCAAGGACAACGAGCACCTCCGGCACGACGGTCGCTCGCTGTTCGACAAGCAGACCTACCGACGACGGAGCATCGTCGAGCAGACCATCTGCTGGCTCAAGGAATGCCGCCGAATCGGTACCCGGTTCGAGAAGCGGCAAGCCCGGAAGGCCACGGAAGCACCCCGACATGATCTACGCTGACCGAGGCTACGACAGCGAGGCGATCCGTCAGAGCCTTCGCTCGCAGGGCATCAAACCTGTCATCGCTCGTAGAGGTACCGATCACGGCAGCAGCCTTGGACGGATCCGATGGGTGGTCGAACGCACGATCAGTTAGTTCAAGGGGCTGCGACATGAAAGCCACCAAGGAACGCCTTCCACGTGCCCTTGTCGTTTCTTTCCAGCGAAACCAATTTGGCGAATCTCCAGGCGGCCGAGCAGCAGCATGCTTCCAAGGCGATCGTGCCGCGGCTTCGAAGGCGGGATCAAAAACTCAATGAAGCACATCGACATGAGCGAGATGCTGCGTCGCGGCACCTTCACCGTGACCAAGTAACACCAATCCGCCCAGCCCGGCAATTCCCTCGCCTCGGCGTGACGCCTGACGGCGGTCAGGTGGACGCGGGTACGGAAGCTGGCCGCGGTCTGTCGTCATGTGCCAACCCGTACGCCGCTACCAGGAGGATC
>VGFD01000949.1 GCA_016868975.1 Armatimonadota bacterium
CGGTGCCCATCAACGCCTCCAGGCTCATGCAGGCGGTCACGTCGGCTGAGCGGAGCGCCACGCCGAGGTCGGCCAGCGCGAGGCAGCCGTGCGCGGCCATTGCCTGCGTGCCGTTGATGAGCGCGAGACCTTCCTTCGCCTCCAGGGTGAGCGGCTCCAGACCCTCCGCGCGGAGCGCTTCAGCGGACGGAACGCGGCACCCCTGGTGGAAGACCTCGCCCTCCCCAATCAGGGCAAGGGCGAGGTGGGCGAGCGGAGCGAGATCCCCGCTGGCCCCTACCGAGCCCTGGCAGGGCACGACCGGATGGATGCGCCGCTCCAGCATGTCCAACAGCCGCACGATGACCGAGAAGCGGATGCCCGAGCAGCCCTGCAAGAGGGCCACCGCGCGCAGGAAGAGCATGGCGCGGACCAGCTCCTCGGAGAGCGGCTCGCCCACGCCGGCCGCGTGGCTGCGCAGCAGGTTCACCTGCAGGTGCTCGATCTCTCCATGGGAAATTCGGACCGTCGCCAGGGAGCCGAAGCCGGTGTTGACGCCGTAGGCCACCTTGCCGTCGCGGATCCAGCGCTCCACGAAATCGCGGGAGTCGCGGACGCGGCCTTCCAGCTCCCCGGAGACGGTGATCTTGCGGCCGCCGCGGGACACGTCCACCACGTCGGCGATGGTGATGGGAGCGAGGCCTACCTCCAGCGGTTCCCGGAGCATCACGGTGCCTCGCTTGGCGCCACCACGGTCTGGCCGATCTCGCCCGCGTCCACGGCGCGCGGTGGATCCACGTTGAGCAACTCCTCGGGAACGTCGAGCCGCTTGATCATGCGCTTGCGCTCTTCCATGAAGCCCAACCGCTCGTAGAACGTGACGGCTCGGTCGTTCGCGGTCGTGACGCCGAGTCCGAGATACTTGTAGCCGAGCGCGATGCAGAAAGCCTCGGCCTGATCCATCAGGGCGCGGCCGATCCCCTGGCTCCACATGTCGGGCACGGTAGAGAGGTCGAAAACCCAGCCCTGCGACTCGCCGGTGGACGATTCCATGTAACCGCACACCACCACGACGTGGCCCAGGAAGCGCCGGTCGTTCTCGGCCTCCGCGATGAACAGGCCCACGTGCGGTTGCTTGATGGCCTCGGCGAGCGCTTGCAGGTCCTTGCGGCGGAACTCCTTCACCTGATCGGCGCTGATGTCGCGGAACGGCGAGACGCTGTGCACCACCATGTCGGTGGCCAGCTGGATGACCTTATCCAGGTCGTCGGGACGGGCGCGGCGGATGACGTACCTCATCCGGCGGAGCCCGCCAGGTCGATCAATCCATGGAAACAGGCCGCGCCACAAGCCGTCAAGACCCTGCTGGCGTCGACCCCGGACCTCAATTCCCGGTCAAAGCACGGAGCAGGTGGAGCAAGACTGCGTCGAGCACGAGGAGCAGCCGCCGGAGGACTCGCTGCGCGGCGTGGCGTCGCCTTCCACGGGCCCGCAGCGGAAGGGGCCGAAGCGAAACATGGAGATCTTCCGTTCCACCGCGGACGCGCACTCGGGAC
>VGFD01000950.1 GCA_016868975.1 Armatimonadota bacterium
CCGCTTTTGTTATGAAAGAGACATGCCACGGGACTCTTCCGGGGGGAACCGCCGGCCGGCGTGGGCTTGCCCTCATTGAAGTCCTGCTCGGGCTTGCCCTGGTCACCGTCGGGATTCTCGTGCTGTTCCTACTCTTTCCCGCCGCGGATCAAGCGGTGGCGCTGTCGGACCGCACCGCCCAGGCGACCCAGTTGGCGCGACGATTGATGGAGCGGCAGATGGCTTTGTCCTTCGACGACGCAAAGTCGGAATCGGACAGCGAGACCGTCGAGCACACGACGCGCCGCAACGCGCGCCTGTCCACGCAGTTCACCTGGCAGGTCGAGGTCACCCAGCCGGAGAGCGGACGCAAGCTCAAGCGCATCGTGGTGACGGTCTCCTGGGAGCACGGCAAGGTGCAACGCTCGGTCCGCTGCGAGACCTGTAAAGGAGCGTACTGGTGAGCCGCCGTCGTGGCTTCACCGTCCTGGAGATGATCATCGTGGCGGTGATCGTCCTGGGGCTCTTGATCATCGTGTGCACCTTCCTGCAGCGCGGCTCCCACTACACGCGCGAAACCGAGGCGTATGCCTACGCGCAGCGCGAGGCCACCTCGTTCGTGCGGCGCCTGTCCGACGAGATGAGTAACAGCGTCGACAAGTGGATCGAGTACGGGCCGGGCTACGTCATCTTTCTCTCTCCGTTGCCGCCGGACGGGGCCGGCCGCGCGGTCATCTTCGACCCGGCCAGCGGGGATCTCACCTGGCAGAAATGGGTCTGCTACTTCCAGTCGGCCGCCGATCGCACCATCCGCCGCGCGGAAATCCGCCTGGATGCGGCGACCGCCAACCTCACCACCGAGCCGAATCCCATTCCAACGCTGGCCACGTTTCAGAGCCTGCCGGAGAACCGCAGGGAGGTCGCGGCACGCTCGGTGGAGGCCTTCAGCATCACCGGCGCGGGACTGGCGAGCTACGGGTTTTCCGTATCGACCCGCGCCACGGCGGCGATTGCCACCGCGACTGACGCGCAGAAACAGGTGGAGATCACGTTGAATTCCCAGGTTACGGTCCTCAACAGTGGGATTTAGGAGGTCGCCAATGCGGACGCGCAACGGAATGGTCCTCGTCTACACACTGCTGGTGGTGGGCGTCCTGTCGGTGCTGGCCGGAGCCATCGCCACGCTGGGCAGCACCAGCCTGTCAGTGAGCCAGCGCGACCGCAACACCGAGCAGGCGGTGTACGCGGCCAAGGCCGGCCTCGCGGTGGCCGCCGAAGAGTACGGCCGCACCGGGATGCTGGCGAAGCCGTACACCGGTGCGCTTACCGACGCGGGCTACGCGGTAACGCTGTATGAAAACCGAACCTCGGAGTCAATCACCGTGCCGACCGGCGCGGTCATCCCGCCCAACACCGTGTACATGGTTTCCACGGGAACGGCCAACGGCGTGGTGCGGGGCATGGGCGCGCTGTTCCGGGGCGGCGGCGGCATGTTCGCGGTGGGCGCGCTTGCGGAGGCGTTTACCAGCACCGGCGCCA
>VGFD01000951.1 GCA_016868975.1 Armatimonadota bacterium
CCTCAAGGAGCGCGCGGAGCAGATGCGCGGCTGGCCGACGGTGTTTTTCCACGTCACCCCCCGGAGCAACTCCCTGGTGGTCGAAGCGCCCCACCCGGCGTTCGACTGGGGAACGCCCGAGCTGGCCTGGCGCGCCTTCGACGCCTTCCACGCGGACGTGCTCATCGTGGCCGGCACCCATCGCGCGAACCGCGCCGAGCCGTCCCCCGACGTGCCCCACGACGGCAGCCTCCCGGAGTATTCCATCAGCGACATGACCCACACCCGCGGCACGCTCTTCCAGGCCGCTCACCAGGCGGCCACCGGGCCCGGCGCAACGGTGCTGCAAGTCCACGGCTTCTCCGCGGAAAAACATCACCGCGCGGAGCCTGCCTTCCCGGCCGATCAACAGGTGGTGCTCAGCGACGGGGCCAACGACGGCGTTGATCCTCCTCGCCTGGTCGCCGCCAACGACGCGCTCCGCGAGGCCGGCTTCAACAGCGCCATCGTCACGTTTGAGGACGCGGCCCGCAGCCGGCTCGCAGCCCTGCCCAACGTCCAGAAAGAGGACATGCGCGAGCGCGGCCTGACCGGCCCGGAGGCCAGCGCCGCGTTCATCCACATGGAAGTGGACACCTCGCTACGCCGCGGCCCGGACCGCGAGGCCGCGTACGATCGACTCATCAATGCCCTGTCGCCGGTGTTTGCGCCGCCGGAAGAGTAGCATCCCTCGCCAGGGCAATCTTCGCCAGGCGCAGCTGGAAATAGGAGACCTCGCCGTTCAGGGCGCGCCGGAAATTTGTCAAGCGGTGACCAGCGACTTCACGCGGCCTACCCGGCCGTCCTCAAGCATCACCTTGATCCCGTGCGGGTGCGTGGGACTCGCGGTGAGGATCCGCGCCACGATTCCCTCGGAGAGCGCGCCGCTCCCCTGGTTGTGCTTCTCGACAATGCGCACGCGCTGGCCGGGACGAATCTCACTCCGGGTTGGAAGCGGCATGGGTCTGAGTATAACACGCACCAGTGCTGTCAGGGTTCTTTCAGGTCTCTCGTGTACTGTCAGGCTACCACCCTCCCGAGGAGCACGTCATGGACCTTCAGCCCATTTCCCCCACGCTTGTCCCCACCGGCACGCCGTTGCGGCCCGCGGCTGGCGACGGAGGCACCATCTTCTCTCCTCCCACGGACGGCTACGCCGCGTCCACCGCAGGCCAGCCAGCCACCTACGCCGCCGTGCCGGGCTTGACCGCCGGGGAGAACGCGCAACGCAATGCGGATCGGGAATCCGATATGCGCCTCCTCCATTCGTGCGGCGACGGTTGCGGTTGTGCCAGCGCCAGCGGCGACGACGACCCCCTGCGCGCCCTCGAAGAGCGCGATCGCGAGGTGCGCGAGCACGAGCAGCAGCATTTCATGACCGCGGGCGACTGCGCGGTCGGCGGACCGCAGTACACCCTGGTCACCGCCACCAACGGCCGCTCGTACGCCATCGGCGGCAAGGTGAACGTCGACGTCTCAGAAATCCCCAA
>VGFD01000952.1 GCA_016868975.1 Armatimonadota bacterium
TCTGCTCGGCTCGGAGGTGCTCGACCCGAGGCACGTGAAGGCGGAAATGTCCTTCGTGATGGACGTGCTCAAGCCCAACCAGTTCTACACCCAGGGAGAGCACCTGCTCATCGGGCCGCGCGGCGTCACGGAGTCCGACGTGGAGCACGCGCACACCGAGGAGCCCAGGGTTGTGCCGCCCGATCGCTTGCGGCTGACGCCGAAGGAAAACGTGATCATGCAGTTCGCCGGACTGGCCATGCACCGCGCGGGACTGGAGCCGGAGTTTGTGCGGCTGGAGTGGGCGGGGACCGACGCGATTTCCCTGCGCGACAAGGGCTTCAGCGCCATCAGCCTGGGGGCTGGCGAGAATAATCCCCACACCCGCCAGGAGACGGTGGCCATCAAGGATCTCAACGACGCGACGAAAGTCGTGCGCAACTTGATCGATTTAGCGGCGCGCACGCCGGCCGGATACCTGGCCCGGGCGGCGGCGGCGGCCGCCGTGGGCGGGCCGATCGGGGCGGCGCTGCAGGTCTGACGGCAGGCACGCGGTGCCCGGCCGGGCCCTCGTCGCTGACGGTGGCAGGGGAGGATCGGCCGGCAACCGAAGGCGGGGAGGTGAGGCTGGAGACGTTTCTCACCCTGGCGCAGGGGGGACGACTGCGCCTGTTCACGCGGGCCGCGCGCGAGGTGCGGGCGCTGCACCGGCTGTGCTTCCTGACCACCGCGGCGGACCGCGGAGTCTTGCGAACGCTCTCCCGGGGACCTCGCTCCCTGGCCGATCTCCTCGAAGTGCTGCAGCCGGCTGAGCCCATGCGCGACGCCGTGGAGGAGTGGCTCGAAGTCGGCGTCCGCCTTGGAGAATTGCGCCGCGACAACGGCACCTACGCGCTTCGTGGAAAGCTCGCGCGTCAGCTCGCGGAGGGCTCGCACGACGACATCCTCGCCTACATGGAGGAGGCGGTCACGCTCCACTACCGGCTCCTCAGGGAAACCCCCGACCGCGCCCGGGACGATCGCCCGTTCACCCTGCGCGACCAGGACGGCGGCGTGGTCTCTCGCTCGTCTCGCGCGCTGGAGCCGCTGGTGGCGGAGGCCATCGACGACGTGGTCCCCAAGAAAGGCGCGCTGCGGCTGCTCGAGATCGGCTGCGGGTCAGCGGCGCACATTCGAAAAGCCCTGGAGCGCAATTCGGCGATGACCGCGCTCGGCCTGGAAATGCAGCCTCACGTTGCGGAAACCGCCCGCCGCCACATCGCCGAATGGGGTCTCTCGGACCGCGTGGTTATCGAGGATATCGACGTGCGAGCGAAAAGTCCCACGGCGGATTTTGACATCGCCACGCTGCACAATAACATCTATTATTTCCGGGTGGACGATCGTCGGGCGCTGCTCGCGCACGTCCGCGGATTTCTCAAGCCGGGCGGAAGATTGCTGCTCACCACCGGCTGCGGGGGCGGATCGGCCGCCATGCAGGTGCTCAGCCTGTGGGGCGCTGCGACCGATGGGTGCGGGCGGCTGCCT
>VGFD01000953.1 GCA_016868975.1 Armatimonadota bacterium
ATCCGCCCGGAGATTGCCGGCGCGAAAATCTCCGCCAGCGGCGAGTACATGAACATTTCTGGCCCCACGAAGGGCCGCACCACCTACACCGTCACGCTGGATCCGGACCTCTTGGACATCTTCGGACAAAAGCTCGGAAAATCCGAGCCGATGACCTTCAAGGTCAGCGCCGCGCCTCCCATGCTGGGCGCGGCCGGTGGTCCCTACGTGGTGGCGGATCCGTTCGGCATTCCGTCCTTCGCCGTGTTCAGCGTCAACCAGCCGAAAATCCGCGTGCGCGCGTTCGCGGTGGAGCCGACTGACTGGAGCGCGTACCTCGAGTTCATGCGCGACGCGAACGACGAGAAAATGCCCACGCCGCCCGGCCATCAGGTGATGGACGCCATCGTCACCGCCAACGAGACGCCGGACGAGTTCGTTGAAACGCGCATCGACCTGCGGCCCGCCTTGAAAGACGGCTTCGGAAACCTCGTCGTCATCGTGGAAGCCACCCCGCAGCCGAAGGAGCGCTACATGCAGCGGCGCCACACCGCCTGGGTGTCCGCCACCCAGATCGGCCTGGACGCCGCGGTCGACGCCAGCGACCTGTACGGCTGGGCCACCGCGCTCAAGGACGGCAGCCCGCTCAAAGACGTCTCGCTGCAGATCGTCTCCACCAATCCGAAAATTCCGCCCACCCGCGCCGTCGCAACGGACGCCGGCGGCCTGGCCACCATCCCGCTCCCCACCGCCTCGGATGGCGTCAGCCTGCTGGTGGCGCGGCGCGGCGCCGACGTGGCCATTCTGCCCTCCTCCACCTATTACTGGTCCAGCGAGGGCTGGCGAAAAGTATCCCAGAACGATTATTTGAAATGGTTCGTGTTCGACGACCGCAAGATGTACCGGCCCGGCGAGGAGGTCCACGTGAAGGGCTGGCTGCGCCGCCTGGGCGGGGGCAAGCGCGGCGACGTGGGCGCGCTCGACGGGGTCGCCACCTCGATCCAGTACGTTCTCAAGGATTCCCGCGGCAACGAGGTCCTCAAGGGCGAAAAGAAGATCAACGCGCTGGGCGGATTCGACCTGGCGTTCAAACTGCCGCCCACCATGAATCTGGGCAACAGCAATTTGCAGTTGACGGCCGTCGGCCGTGAGGTGGTCGACAACCGAGCGACGTATCATTACATCCAGGTCCAGGAATTCCGCCGTCCGGAGTTCGAAGTGAGCGCGCGGTCCAGCGAAGGTCCACACTTCGTGGGCGGCGGCGCGGACGTCTCGGTGCAGGCCTCCTACTACGCCGGTGGCGGACTGCCCAACGCCGAAGTCACCTGGCGGGTCACCGCCTCCCCCGGATACTACACGCCGCCCGGCTGGAGCAATTTCAATTTCGGCACCTGGATTCCATGGTGGGAGTCGCGTCCCTCGGAATACAACCCGGCGAAGGCGTTCAACGGGCACACCGACGCCGCCGGCGCGCATCACCTCCACCTGGATTTCGTGTCCGTCGATCCGCCGCGTCCCACCAG
>VGFD01000954.1 GCA_016868975.1 Armatimonadota bacterium
CGCAGGGTGGCTCCGCGATGCGGACCCTGGCCTACCAGGACCAGCAGTTCTACGGACTGGTCTACGCCGGTGGCAGCTTCAAGGTGGACTCCAACAGCCATTCTTTTATCGTGCAGGGAGCGCTGGTAGCCTTTGGAAATTCCAAAGTTGCCGACGACTCCAGCGCGGCGAATGCGACTGGAGCCTATGCCGTGCCGGGCGCCCAGAGCGGGAGCGGCGACATCATCTTGCGCGGCGGCACGGTGAATTTCACCTACGATCCGGAGATGCTGCAAGGATACTCGAGCATCCGCAAGAGCGCCTGCCCGATCCTGCGCACCTACTGGGCGGCCTATTGAGGTCGTGCCCGGGCAGCGGCGGCGGTGCCTTGCGGGCGCTCAATTCGCGACAAGCTTGTTCTTGATCACCACGACGCTGGTCTGCAAGTCGTTGGGATTTCCATCCGGGTGATAGCGCACTTCCACCCACTTCCAGAAGCCGAGCGGGCACGCGGTCAGGCAGCCGCGATAGTGCAGCTTGCCGTCGTGTTCGGATTTGGTGTAGAAATGGGTCTTCCGGTCGCCGTCCCAGGCGCGGAACATCTTGGCGCGCTCGAAGGACTCTCCGTCCTTGCGGAGCAGCCAGAATGTGTACATGCGCTCATTGCCGGTGCCGGTCAGGCGGAAAATCACTTCGTCGCGGTTTTCCTTGTAGCACGCGAGGGTGACGGTTCCCTTGATCTTCTCGCCGTCGGGCGTTACGTTCACCTGCCAGACGTTGTCGGTGAAGTGCTGGTGCTGCGCGGGCGGCGGCTCGCCGTCCTTGGGGTTGTACCACTGGGCGGCGCTCGGGGCCATCATCCCGAACAACAGAACGGCGCAAAGCAGATAACGAGTCATGAGACCTCCGTCGCGGACCGGAGCGGTCGTGTTCCGCAGCAGTTTATCATGTCCCCGGGCCCGGATCAAGCCAGATCACCAGCAGGGTGCCGGCCCCCACCGAGATCCGCGCGGGAGCCGTCACCACCACGTTGGAGAGCCCCCGGCTGGTCCCCCAGCCAAGCGTCTCCTCGCGCAGCGGATACAGCAAGCCATCGAGCACAACGCCCTCGACCTGTGGGGTGAGGGGAAGGATGCTGACCAGCGTCCCCGGCGGCGCGTCGATGATCTCCTCGCGGTCCACCAGCATGGCGGCGCCGCCCGCGCCCAAGAGCCGCGCGCGCACTCCGGCGCGGTGCGGCCGATGGAGCAGGGAAATGTTCATCAGCAGGTGATCGAGCCGCCCGCCCAGTGCGCCCAGCACCACGATCTCCGGCGGCTTCAGCTCCAGCGCCGCTTCCAGCGCGATCTCCAGGTCGCTCTGGTCCTTCTCCGGGGGATAGCGCCAGATCAGCGTGCGGCCTTCCAAAATCTCGAGGTCCGCGGCCGGCAGGGAGTCGAAGTCGCCCACCACGAGATCCAGCGAGAGTCCGGCCGCCAGCGCCATCGAGGCGCCGCCGTCCACCGCCAGCAGCACGTCCCCG
>VGFD01000955.1 GCA_016868975.1 Armatimonadota bacterium
AATGAGGTGGCAGCCCTGCTTGCCGTGTGCGCCGCCGCATTTCCGCACGTTCGGGTCACGAAGGAGACCGCGACCATCTACGCCGAGATGCTTGCTGATCTTGACGCCGAACCCGCGATGCGGGCCGTGCGACGGTTGATAGCCAGCAGCCACTACTTTCCGTCCATCGCCGCGATTCGGGAGGCCACCACCGACCTTGTGGTGAAACTGCCGCCGACGGCCGCTCGAGCGTGGCAGGAGGTGGCGGCGGCGGTGCGCGACTTGGGTCATTACGCGAACCCGACGTGGAGCCACCCCGCTATCGGTGTCGCGGTTGCTACGCTCGGTTGGAGGGACATTTGCATGGGTGAGTCGTCGTCGGTCACGAGGGCGCACTTTTGGCGCGTCTACGAGGCGGCCGCGAAGGAGGCGCACGCGGACGCGGTGCTGCCGTCAACGATGCGGTCGCTGCCGAAATGAGGCGCGGCGGCCCGCTACGCCGCAGGACGCGCCTAAAGACACGGAAAGGCCTCAAGAGGGGCCGCTGGAGGGCGAAACGGCGCAAGACCCCATCTGCCCTCGTAGAGGCCCGCAGACGGGCTGTGGAGCGCTCTGAAGGGCTATGTGAGGCACGGTGGGAAGGGTGCAGCCGAAGTGCTGATCACGCCCACCACGTCCGCCGCCGTTCACAGGGTGGGGACGACTCGGTGGATAACCTCCTCATGGTGTGCTTCCACTGCCACGCGGCAATTCACGCTAACCCGAAGTTGGCGGCCCGCAAAAGACACCTGTGGATGGCCAAGAATGCTTGACGCGACTGCCGTGGACGCGTACCTTCGCGTTGTGCCGTTAGTCCGCTCGGTCGTGCGCTACGACGCCAAGCCGTGGACGTTGAACGCCGAGCGCAGGATGCACCACATGACTCGAGCCAAACTCGCACGCGAGTGGCGGTCGGCTTTCGCGTGGCTGGCCCGTACCCACCGTGTGCCGCGCGCGGAGGGCGCGGTGCTGATCGTGCAGCCGCATCGCGCCAAAGGCCGCGCGCAGGACTGCGATGCCTGCCACCCAGCCGCTAAAGCGGCTATCGACGGTCTCGTCGACGCGGGAGTGCTGAAAAGCGACGGGCCGACCGATGTGGTCGAGATTCGCTACCTCGCCGCCCTACCCGACTCGGTTGACGGCCTGTCGATCATCGTCTGCTCGAGGCCGTCCGCGTGAGTAAACCGCAGCAACCCGACCTGTTCGCGGAAGCGATGGAGGAACTGCTCTACAACGGCCGTTCGGGTGCCGTCAACGCGTCCGACACGTCGCGGGAACGCGCCGACGCCGAGGATGCCAGCGGCGAGACGTCGCGGCGGGTGCAAACCATCCTCGAGCATCTGCAACTGCGGCGCGACGGGATGACGTGGCCCGAACTTGCCGCAGTGCTGAAACTGCACCACGGTCAAGTATCTGGCGCCCTGTCGATGATGCATAAGGCGGGTTTAGTGTTCGCCCTGACCGCCAAACGCAACCGCTGCCA
>VGFD01000956.1 GCA_016868975.1 Armatimonadota bacterium
GTTTATCAGCATGCCGCCATAGAGTGCCAGGGTTCCGGCGGAGCCGCTGCCGGGAGAATCGATTACCAGCCCGGTCTTGTTGTCACGCTGGCAATTTCCCGTCCGTTGGACAGCTCGAATTCAATCCAGGCCATGGTTTTCTGGATGCCCGCATCGGCCATCAGGGATGCCTGCGTGTCGGTCGCCATGCGCAGGGCAGCGCGCATTTCCTGTGGGATGAGCACCTGGAAGGCGCGCGCCAGGAAGAAGAGCGCCACCAGGAAGAACAGGGCGAGCAGCAGCGCGGACCCCCCACGGTTCCTGCGTCGGGCCCGCGCCCAGGCGAGGTGGCCGGCCGGCGACTTGAACGCCATATACAAGAGATCTTGGCAGACCTGAGGACAGGTTGCAAGGCCGCAAGCGGCCGACGCGCCTGGTACCTGGGATCTGGCTTCCTGGGGTAACATCGCGCAGACCCGACGTCTACTGGGGTTGCTTTTGCAGCCGGTCTCCCACCCGCACGCGGCCGGCGCGCACGACGCGCGCGTGGACGCCGCGCAGCCGCAGCGGACGCAGCTCTTTGGCGCACACGAAGCGCATGGCGTCGTTTCCGAACCGGGCCCCAAATTTTGAGCATCCGAGATGAGGTAATTCAGTGATCTCGATTTCCGCCTCGCCCAGCGAGAGGCGCATGCCGGCGGGTAGATTCTCCTCGCTCAGGTCCATGTCCACGAAGATCTGATCGCCGGCCAGGGACCAGCGCTCGCGGGCGCCGGCCACCATTTCCACCACGCGCGCCGCCATCAGGGTGAGCTGGTTGATCCCGTTGGCTTCGGAAGGCTTGCGGGTCGCCGCCCAGCGATCTCCTGCCATCCCATGTTCGGGCGTCAACTCGGCTTCGTTGAGCTCCACCCGGGCGTCGGTTTTGGGGCGGATGCAGAGCATGGCGATCTCCCCGCCGTCGGCCGGGGCGCTGCGGATGGTTTCGAGGGAGGCGTGGAGACTGTCTCGTGTCGCGTGCATTCCCACGGATTGGTCGAAGGCGGCACTGCTCCTGCCGTGAATTTTCAGCGTTTCTCCAGGGAAGGCCGCTATTTGTTAGAATAGGATTCGACTTCATTCGACGCGAGGAGCATACGGCCATGCAAGTCACTTCTTCGATGCCCCAGCCTGAAGCGCGCAAGCAGTTCGCGACGACCCTCGAAGGATGCGCACAGGCGGACGGCTCCGCCGGCGACGTTGAGCCGCGCGACGGCTATGTGGAGACGCACAACTCCGACGGCACGGTGTCTCGCGCGATGTTTGCCCGCGCTGCGGATGGCTCGGACCGCTTCAAGTACATCATGGAGCAGCGCGATGCGGGTGGAAATCCGATTCGCATGGAGTTTACCGACGCGTCGCATCCAGCCTGGTGAACGAAGACGACCTGCCAGTAGCACCGGCATGCTGCGCGGCGTGAAGTCAGCCAGTTCCCGCAGGAGCTCCGCGACCTGATGGGGCTGAATCTTGGAAGCACCCAAG